>NZ_SOGK01000024.1:0-10070 GCF_004564305.1 Cryobacterium sp. TMT3-29-2 | reverse complement strand
GATCCGGCGGGCGCGGATCCGGCGGGCGCGGATCCGGCGGGCGCGGATGCGGGGGGCGCGGATGCGGGGGGCGCGGATGCGGGGGCTGTGGCCGGGGCATCCGTTTTCGGGGACTCGACCCGGGCGGTGAGCTGGGGCGTGAAGCCGAGTACCTCGTTGACGGCCCGCTTGAGGTAGTCGCCGACGCCCTGCCCGGGAGCCGCGGACTGCTTGAGCCCGGCGACGTCGTTCTGGCTCGGGAAGGAGAGCACGAGCAGCTCGCCGCCGCGCAGTTCCATGGCGCGGGCCGTGTAAAGCACGAGCCAAGCGGTCATCTTGGCGGCCTTGACCGACTCGAGGATCTGCGGCCAGGCATCCTTCACCTGCTGAAGCGTGACCGGTCCGACGGGGTGGGGCGGGGCCGAGGGTGCGGAGGCTCCCGTCGCGGTCGCCGCGCCAGGAGAGTGCGCAGCGCCGGTCGCGGTCGCCGCGCCAGGAGAGTGCGCCGCGCCAGGAGCGTGCGACGCGCCAGGAGAGTGCGCCGCAGCAGGAGCGTGCGACGCGGCCCCGGCAGCGGGAACCGTTGCCGGGCCGGAGGAGGCGGGAACCGTTGCCGGGCCGGAGGAGGCGGGCGGGCGAGGGGCATCCGTCACCGACACCGCGGCCGCGCGCGCGGGCGCGCCGACCGGGCTGGTGGCTGGGGCATCCGTCGCCCGGAAGACGCCGGAAGTGGACGCGGAACCCGAAGCGGAATCAGAACCGGAACCGGAACCCGTGCCGACGCCGATGCGGCGCTCGAGCCGCTCTACCCGGGCGAGCGCGCCGCGGGTGGAATCGTCGCTGGCGGGGATGAGCACACGGGCGATCATGAGTTCGAGGTGCAGGCGGGGGCTGGTCGCGCCGGTCATCTCGGTGAGGGCGGCGTTGATGACGTCGGCGGTGCGGGACAGCTCGGCGGGGCCGAACTTCGCGGCCTGCACGGCCATCCGGTCGAGTTCGTCCTGCGGCACGCCGCGAAGCACTGCGGCGGCCCCGGCGGCGCTCGTGGCGCCGACGATGATGAGGTCGCGGAGGCGTTCAAGGAGGTCTTCGACGAAGCGGCGCGGGTCTTGCCCGGTCTGCACGACCCGGTCGACGGCGTCGAACGCGGCGGATGGGTCGCGGTCGGCGATCGCGTCGATGGACTCGTCGAGCAGTGACGCGTTCGTGTAGCCGAGCAGCGCCACGGCCCGCTCGTATTCGACGGAGTGCCCGTCGGATCCGGCCATCAGCTGGTCGAGCAGCGACAGCGTGTCGCGGGGCGAGCCGCCGCCGGCCCGCACGACGAGCGGCAGCACGCCGGGCGCGACGGTCATCTGTTCGGTGTCGCACATCTGCTGCACGTATTCGAGCATCGGCCCGGGCGGCACCAGCCGGAACGGGTAGTGATGCGTGCGCGAACGGATGGTGCCGATCACCTTTTCGGGCTCCGTCGTCGCGAAAATGAACTTGACGTGCTCGGGCGGCTCCTCGACGATCTTCAGCAGCGCGTTGAAGCCCTGCGGCGTGACCATGTGAGCCTCGTCGAGGATGAAGATCTTGTAGCGGTCCCGGGCTGGCGCGAAGATCGCGCGCTCACGGATGTCCCGGGCGTCGTCGACTCCGTTGTGGCTGGCCGCGTCGATCTCGACCACGTCGAGGGATCCGCCGCCGTCGCGGGAGAGTTCCACGCAGCTCGGGCACACGCCGCACGGAGTATCGGTCGGGCCCTCGGCGCAGTTCAGGCAGCGCGCGAGGATGCGGGCGGACGTCGTCTTGCCGCAACCGCGGGGTCCGCTGAACAGATAGGCGTGATTCACCCGGTTCGTGCGCAGGGCCGTCATCAGGGGATCGGTCACCTGAGACTGACCGATCATTTCGGCAAAAGTCTCGGGCCGGTAGCGGCGATACAGGGCGGTAACCACGGAGTCAATCGTAGTCGGAGCCACTGACACTGCGGTGTGGGGTGGGGAGCGGCCTGTGGACGGGCGGGCCGGCATCCGTTGCCGGAGGGGGCCGCCGCGTAACGGGCGACGGCACTCGGGCGCGGCGAGCGACGGCACGAGCTCAGGCGCGGCGAGCGACGGCCTGGTCGAATTCCCCGGGACGGTTGCTCACGATTTCCTTGCCGAGGGGCGCGAGCGAGACCGGCACCATCTTGAAGTCGGCGATGCCGAGCGGAATTCCGATGATGGTGACGCAGAGCGCGATCCCCGAGACGATGTGCGCCAGGGCCAGCCACCAGCCCGCGAGAATCACCCAGATCACGTTGCCGATAAATGAGAACGCGCCACTCGTGGGTTTGGCCACGACGGTGCGTCCGAACGGCCAGAGTGCGTAGGTGGCGATGCGGAACGACGCGATGCCCCACGGGATCGTGATGATCAGCACGCAGAGCACGATGCCCGCGGCCACGTATCCGAGGAACAGCCAGAACCCCGACAGGACGAGCCAGATCACGTTCACAAGTGTGCGCACGCCGGAATACTACCCGCGTGGCAGGGGCGGAGGGGTGGGTCTGGGGTGACCCGCCGCCCGGCTGCCCGCCTGCCCGGCTCCCTGGGTGCCCGCCTGCCCGGCTGCCCGCCTGCCTGGCTCCCTGGGTGCCCGGCTGCCCGCTTGGCTGCCCGCCTGCCCGCCTGGCTCCCCGCCTGGCTGGCTGCCCCGGCCCAGCCCGGCCCGCGCTAACTGAGGACATTCTCGAGACACACCGCTCACGGTGCCTGGGGTGCCGCGTGTCGCCACAATCTGCGCAGTTAAGTCACCCCGGTCCCCGCTCCGGGCGGCCAAGACCCCCGCCCCGACGCAAATCGGCCGCCCCGGAACCCGGGAACGGCCGATCAGCGCTGCGAAGCGTTACAAACTACAGCGACGGATGCGTGCGCTTGATGGTCGCCAGCGTCTGACGGGCGATCTCCAGCTCCTCGTTCGTCGGGATGACGAGCACGGTGACGCGCGAGTTGTCCGTGGAGATCACGCGCGGCTTGCGGGACTTGGCCTCGTTGCGCACCGGGTCGATTTCGATCCCCATGCCCTCGAGCCCGGCCAGGGCGCCCGCGCGCACGATCGGCGAGTTCTCGCCGACGCCGGCGGTGAAGACGATGACGTCCACGGTGCCCAACTGCGCGTAGTAGTTGCCGACGTAGCCCTTGATTCGGTGGAAGTAGACGTCGAGGGCAGCCTGGGCGACCGGGTCGCCCGCGACCGAGGCGTCCTCCACGTCGCGCATGTCGCCGTTGCCGGCCAAGGCCAGCATGCCGCCGCGGCGGTTGAGCAGGTCGTCGAGCTCGGCGGTGGTCATCCCGGCCCGGCGGCGCAGGTGGAAGATCACGGCCGGGTCGATGTCGCCCGAGCGGGTGCCCATGACGAGGCCCTGCAGCGGGGTCATGCCCATCGAGGTGTCGATCGAGTTGCCGCCGTCGACGGCACACACGGATGCGCCGTTGCCCAGGTGCAGCACGATCGTCTTGAGCTCGGCCAGCGGTCGCTCGAGGAAGGACGCCACGGCCTCCGAGACGAACTTGTGCGAGGTGCCGTGGAAGCCGTACTTGCGCACGCGGTGCCGGATCGCGAGGTCCTTGTCGATGGCGTAGGTGTACGCGGCCGGCGGCAGCGTCTGGTGGAACGCGGTGTCGAAGACGGCGACGTGAGGCACGTTCGAGAAACTGGCACGAGCGGCACGGATGCCCTGAACGGCGCCCGGGTTGTGGAGCGGGGCGATCTCGGAGAGGTCCTCGATGTTCAGCTCGACCAGGTGAGTGATCTCGGTCGGCTCGAAGAACCGGTTACCGCCCTGCACAACGCGGTGGCCGACGGCGATCAGGTTCGCCTCGGACAGCTTCGGGCCGTGCTCGGCGAAGGCCTCGATCATCACGGCGAAGCCGGCGGTGTGGTCGATGATCGGCAGGTCGCGTTCGGTGCGGCCGTCCTTCGCCGTGCCGGCGTTGTGCCGCGAGTGACCGATCGGTTCGCCGATGCGCTCGACGAGGCCGCTGGCGAGCTCGGTTTCGGTGTCCATGTCGATCAGCTGGTATTTGAACGACGACGATCCGGAGTTGACGACCAGGATGGCGGTCATGCGGACACCGCCGCTGCGGCCGAAGCGGAAGAAGCCGAACCGGAAGCCGGAGCTGCCGGGGCGACAGACTCGGACGCGGACAGCGTCGCGGCCTGGATCGCGGTGATGGCGACGGTGTTGACGATGTCCTGCACTAGTGCTCCTCGAGAAAGGTCATTGATGGGTTTGCGCAGGCCCTGGAGCACGGGGCCGATGGCCACCGCTCCGGCGCTCCGCTGCACGGCCTTGTACGTGTTGTTGCCCGTATTCAGGTCGGGGAAGATGAAGACGGTGGCGCGACCGGCGACGGCCGAACCGGGCATCTTCGTGGCGGCGACGGCGGCATCCGCTGCCGCGTCGTACTGGATGGGACCCTCGATCAGGAGGTCAGGGCGACGCTCCCGCACGATCGCGGTGGCGGCCCGCACCTTGTCCACGTCGGCACCCTGGCCGGACTCGCCGGTCGAGTAGCTCAGCATGGCGATGCGCGGCTCGATGCCGAACTCCACAGCCGTCTCCGACGCGGAGATGGCGATGTCGGCGAGCTGCTCCGCGGTGGGGTCAGGGTTCACCGCGCAGTCGCCGTAGACGAGCACCTTGTCGGCGAGCGCCATCAGGAACACGCTGGACACGACCGACACTCCCGGACGCGTCTTGATGATCTGCAGGCTCGGCCGGATCGTGTGCGCGGTGGTGTGGGTTGCCCCGGAGACCATGCCGTCGGCCAGGCCGAGCTGCACCATCATCGTGCCGAAGTAGGACACGTCGGTGACGAGCTCCATGGCCTGCTCGACCGTGACGCCCTTGTGGGCGCGCAGCTGGGCGTAGGCCTCCGCGAACTTGTTCCGCAGCACGTCGTCGAAGGGGCTCACCACCTCCGCCTTGGCGATGTCCAGGCCGAGGCCGATGGCACGCGAGCGCACCTCGAACTCCTCGCCGAGGATAGTGATGTCGGCCACGTCGCGGGCCAGCAGGGTCGCGGCGGCGCGCAGCACGCGGTCGTCGTCGCCCTCGGGCAGCACGATCCGCTTGCGGTTCGTGCGCGCCCGCTCGAGCAGCGTGTACTCGAACATCAGCGGCGTCACCACGTCGGCGCGGCTCACCTTGAGCCGGTCGAGCAGCACGGATGCGTCCACGTGGCCTTCGAAGAGAGCCAACGCCGTGTCGCGCTTGCGCTGGGAATCCGCGGCCATCCGTCCGGGCGTGTGCGTGATGCGCAGTGCGGCGTCGTAGGAGTTGAGCTGGGTGCTGATGATCGGCACCGAGGCGTCGAGCCCCTCGACGAGCCGCCCGATCTCCTCGGGCAGGTCGAAGCCGCCGACCAGCACGATGCCGGCGATCGACGGGAACGTCGCGGACGAGTTAGCCATCAACACGGCCAGCAGCACCTGCGGGCGGTCGCTGGGAACCACGACCACCGCGCCTTCGAACAGGCGCGGCAGCACGTTGACCATCGACATGGCCGCCACGACCACGCCGAGCGCCTCCCGGGACAGCAACGCGGGGTCACCCTTCACGAGCGTGCCGTCGGTGGCCTTGAGGATGCTCTTCATGCTCGGGGCCACGAGGTACGAGTCCTCGGGCAGCGCCCAGACCGGCACCGAGCTCAGCCCGAGGCCGGGCTTCAGGTCGGCGTCGACGACGCTCCGCACGGCGTCGATGAGCTCGTCGAGCCGGTCCGGGTCGGCCCGGTTGACGATCACGCCGAGCAGAGAGACGTGCTCGTCGCGGATTTCCGCGACGGTGACGTCGGTCAGCTGGCGGATGTCTTCGGGCGTGCGCGGGTCGCTCTGCCCGAGCTGCCGGTCGCCCTGGTTGAGCGTGTCGCGCTGGCCGGGACCAACCCGCCCGCCGAGGACCAGCAGCACCGGCACCCCCAGGTTCGCGGCGATGCGCAGGTTGAAGGCGAGCTCGGTGGGGCTGCCGACATCCGTGTAATCGGAACCGACCACGACCACCGCGTCGCACTGGGCCTCGACGGCCTTGTAGCGCTGCACGATGCGGCCGAGGGCCGCGTCGGGGTCGAGGTGCACCTCGTCGTAGGTGACGCCGACGCACTCCTCGTAGGTCAGCGGGGGCTGCACGGTGAGCGCGGACGCACTCGACAGGTGCGAGAGCAGCAGCTCGAGCACGTAGTCGGGGTGGTGCGCCGAGCGGGCGACGGGCCGGAATACGCCGACGCGCTGCACCGAACGGAGCAGGGTGTCGAGCACGCCCAGGGCGATGGTGGACTTGCCGGTGTTTCCCTCGGCAGAGGTGATGTAGATGCTGTCAGCCACGATTTATACGTTGTCTCCGCCGGTGGAGACACCGGCATTGTCGGGGGTCACGCCGACGCCATCGGCGTCCCAGACCCATTCGGTGACGGCGGGGATGTCTTCCCCGTGATCGCGGGTGTAGTTGCGGGCCCGGAGGCGGGCATCCTGCATCTCCTGGCGAAGCAGGGCGGCGCGGGCTCCGAGGCCGGGAACCCGGTCGATGACGTCCATCACCAGGTGGTACCGGTCGAGGTCGTTGAGCATGACCATGTCGAACGGGGTGGTGGTGGTGCCGTTCTCCTTGTAGCCGCGGGCGTGCAGATTGCCGTGCCCGTGGCGCTTGTAGGTCAGGCGATGGATCAGCCACGGATACCCGTGGTAGGCGAACACGATCGGCTTGTCTGCCGTGAAGATCGCGTCGAACTCCATGTCGCTGAGGCCGTGCGGGTGATCCGCCTCGGACTGCAGGCGCATCAGGTCGACGACGTTCACGACGCGCACCGACAGGTCGGGCAGCCATTCCCGCAGGATGGCGGCCGCGGCCAACACCTCGAGGGTGGGTACCTCGCCGGCGGCGGCGAGCACGACGTCGGGCGACGTGCCGAACGTCTCGGTGCCGGCCCAGTCGAAGATGCCGAGGCCCCGCTTGCAGTGCGCGACGGCCTGGTCCATGGTGAGCCAGTTCGGCGCGGGCTGCTTGCCGGCGACGACCACGTTGACATAGTCCACGCTGCGCAGGCAGTGGTTGTAGGTGGCGAGCAGCGTGTTGGCATCGAACGGCAGGTAGACGCGCACGACATCCGCGCTCTTGTTCACGACGTGGTCGATGAAGCCGGGGTCCTGGTGCGAGAACCCGTTGTGGTCCTGGCGCCAGACGTGCGAGCTGAGCAGGTAGTTCAGGCTCGCGATGGAACGGCGCCACGGGATCTCCCGGGTGACCTTGAGCCACTTCGCGTGCTGGTTGAACATCGAGTCGACAATGTGGATGAACGCCTCGTAGCAGTTGAACAGACCGTGACGGCCGGTGAGCAGGTAGCCCTCCAGCCAGCCCTGGCACTGATGCTCGCTGAGCATCTCCATCACGCGGCCGGCGCGGGCGAGGTTGGTGTCGCCCTCGTGGTACTCCGCGTTCCACTGCTTGTCGGTGGCCGCGTAAACGGCCGGGGCGAGGCGGTTGGAGGCCGTCTCGTCGGGTCCGAAGATGCGGAAATTGTCGGGGTTGTCACGGATGACGTCGGCCAGCCAGGTGCCGAGCACCTTGGTGGCCTCATCGGTGGTGGCGCCCGGGGAGGGGACATCCACCCCGTATTCCCGGAAGTCGGGCAGCTTCAGCGCCCGGCGCAGCAGCCCGCCGTTGGAAACCGGGTTCGCGCTCATCCTCAGGTCGCCAGCGGGGGCCAGCGCCGAGACCTCGGCGGCGGGGGCGCCGTTCGCGTCGAAGAGTTCCTCCGGCCGGTAGGACGCCAGCCACTCTTCGAGCAGGCGGGTGTGCGCCTCGGTGTCGCGGGCGTTGCTCAGCGGCACCTGGTGCGAACGCCAGGAGTCGACGACCTGCACCCCGTCGATGACGGGCGGGCAGGTCCAACCCTTGGGCGTGCGCAGGATGATCATCGGCCAGCGCGGGCGCTCGGTGTCGCCGGCGAGGGCGCGCGCCTTGATCGCGGCAATCTCGTTGAGCACCTCGTCGAGGGTGACCGCCATGCGCTGGTGCACAAGGAGGGGATCCTCCCCGTCGAAGCCGCCGGCCACGATGTAGGGCTTGTGGCCGTAGCCGCGCATCAGGTCGAGGAGTTCCTCTTCCGGGATGCGGGCGAGCACGGAGGGGTTGGCGATCTTGTACCCGTTGAGGTGCAGGATCGGCAGAACGACGCCATCCTGAAGCGGGTCGATGAACTTGTTCGAGTGCCAGCTGGTGGCCAGTGGGCCGGTCTCGGCCTCACCGTCGCCGACGACCGCGGCGACCAGCAGGTCAGGGTTGTCGAACGCGGCGCCGTAGGCGTGGCTGAGCGCGTAACCGAGCTCGCCGCCCTCGTGGATCGATCCGGGCGTCTCGGGCGAGGCGTGGCTGGGGATGCCGCCCGGGAAGGAGAACTGGCGGAACAGGGCCTTGACGCCCTGCTCGCTCCGGTCGACGCCGGAATAGATCTCGGAGTAGGTGCCGTCGAGGTAGGCGTTGGCCACCATGCCGGGGCCGCCGTGGCCCGGGCCGGTGACGTAGAGGGTGCTGATCGACCGTTCCAGGATGGCGCGGTTCAGGTGAGCATAAAGAAAATTGAGTCCCGGGGTGGTTCCCCAGTGGCCCAGCAGGCGGGGTTTAATGTGGTCCCGCATGAGCGGCTCGCGCAGTAACGGATTGTCGAGCAGGTAGATCTGCCCCACGGACAGGTAATTGGCGGCCCGCCACCAGGCATCGACGCTGGCGAGGGCCTCAGCGCTGAGCGGATGCGTTGACCGTTCTGGCCAGAGAAAGGGTGTACCGGTTATTTCGGCCATGGTGCCTCCAGGCACTATCGGAGCGGGGGGCGCTAACTGCGCCCCTTCATCTTACGAGATGAGGCGAAATCGTTATCATTGCTAACGGCCTGCTGCGCGCCCACTTTCTCCCTACCGGTCCAGGGCATGAAAAAGACTCCTCGCGCACCCACCAGAGCCCGGTTACCCTTGCTACGTTTCCGTCCTGGGGGAGTTGGCCGAGATGGCGCCACGCGAGGAGCCGACTCTCAGTTTAGACGCAAAGCCGGCGAGGTCGAAAACGAGCCGATTTCGGGCATCCGGAACGGGTTTTTCGGGCATCCGGAACGGGTTTTTCGGGCCTCCGGAACGGGTTTGTCGGGCATCCGGAACAGGTGTGCGCGAAGGCCTCCGGAAACAGGTAAGATTCTCTAGGTCGTTCCCTCCGGGGAACGTTCGGCCAGGAGAATTCGCCTAGTGGCCTATGGCGCACGCTTGGAAAGCGTGTTGGGTGAGAGCCCTCGGGGGTTCGAATCCCCCATTCTCCGCCAGACTTTTCGCACTAGATGTCGGGTGTGCCTCGACAAGCTCGACACCCGCCCTCGGGGTTCCCATCCCCTGCACTCCGTGCTGCTGCTGTCGCTGCTCCCGTCCCTGCTCCTCTTCCCGATGCTGGTGCTGCTGGTGCTGCTCCCGTCCTTGCTCCCGTCCTTGCTCCCGTCCCTGCTCCCGTCCTTGCTCCCGTCCCTGCTCCCGTCCCTGCTCCCCTTCCCGATGCTGGTGCTGCTGCTACCGTGCCTGCTCCTGTTCCCGTTGCTGGTGCTGCTGGTGCTGCTGCTGCTGCTCCCGTTGCTGCTGCTGCTCCCGTCATTGCTCCTGTTCCCGACCCGTATGTGGCCAACTCAGGAGAACCAGGCGGACCGCGGACATCCGCCGCCACATTCCGGGGCAGAAGCTGATGCCAGCCATGGTTCTCCTGAGTTAGCCCCCGAAACGCCTGGATAACTCCTGCACATCCTGCCGAATGTGCCCCCTTCGGATCGAAGTCAGGCAGAAGTCCGATGGCACCGGTCGAATTTCAGGAGTTATGCACGAGGCTCGGCTTTGACCCCACCTGTATGTGGCTAATTCAGGAGATCCGGGCCGACCGCTGTGCCGCGGCCGCAGACCGGTGCGGAGCCGGCTAAGGCAGCCCGAGTATCTCCTGAGTTGGCCACGGAGGCGGAGGCGCAAACAGCGGCAGCGCGGCAGCGGCAGCGGCAGCGCGGCAGCGGCAGCGCGGCAGCGGCAGCGCGGCAGCGGCAGCG
>NZ_SOGK01000094.1:0-9788 GCF_004564305.1 Cryobacterium sp. TMT3-29-2 | reverse complement strand
CGCGGGACCCGTTGGCTGGCCGCCTTCGCGACCGGGGCCATCGCCATGACCTCCCTGCCCGCGATCGCGGCGCTCGTCGGCGCGCTCATCGTCGGGGCGTCCATCGGCGACGCCGCCACGCTGGGCGACGCGCTGTGGCGCGCCGCCCCGGCCACCCCGCTCGCGGTCATCGCGGCCGGCCTGGTCTACGCGCTACTGGTGCTGGGTTCCGTGCGGCTGCTCGGCGTGGGCCTGCGGGAGGGGTACTACCCCGTTCGCAGCCGGATCGGCTGGCAGGTCTGGATGACGGAGCGCATCCTCGACGGCGCCCGCACACTGCTATTCCCGATCTACGCGAGCCTGCTCACCCCGATCTGGCTGCGCCTGCTCGGTGCGAAGGTGGGCGCCGGCGTGGAAGCATCCACCGTGCTGCTCATCCCCGCCCTGACGACCATCGCCCCGGCCGCATTCCTCGCCGACGACACCATGGTCGCGTGCTACGAACTCGGCGGCGGCTGGCTGCACATCGGGCCGGCCAAGATCGGTCGCCGGGCGTTCCTCGGCAACAGCGGCATCGCGGGCGCCGGCCGCACGGTGCCTCGCAACGGTCTCGTCGCGGTGCTCTCCTCCACGCCGCGCAAGGCGAAACGCGGGTCATCCTGGCTCGGGAACCCGCCCGAACGCCTCCGCCGCACCGTGACGGATGTCGACGAAGCCCGCACCTTCCACCCGCCGGCCCGGCTCGTCACCTGGCGGGCGCTGTGGGAGCTGCTCCGGATCGTGCCGGTCATCGTCACGGCCCTGATCGCGCTCGGTGTGCTCGGTGTGCTCGATGCGCTCTGGCTCACGGTCGGCCTGGGGTGGACGATCGCTCTCTCGGGTCTGGTGCTGCTGGCAGCCGGGGCCGTCGCCGCCCTGGTGACCACGGCCGCGAAATGGATACTGGTGGGCCGGATCGACGCCACCGAGCATCCGCTCTGGTCGTCGTTCATCTGGCGCAACGAGGTGTCGGACAGCTTCGTCGAGATGGTCGCCCGGCCCTGGTTCGCGGCGAAGGCGGCCGGCACACCGGCGCTCGCCGTGTGGTTGCGCACCCTCGGCGCGCATGTCGGGCGCGGCGTGTGGTGCGAGTCCTACTGGCTGCCGGAGGCGGACCTGGTGACCATCCAGGACGGTGCGACCGTGAACCGGGGCTGCGTCGTGCAGACGCACCTGTTCCACGACCGCATCATGCAGCTCGATCGGGTCACTCTGGCGTCGGGGGCCACGCTCGGCCCGCACAGTGTGATCCTGCCGGCCGCCGACATCGAGGAGGGCGCCACCGTTGGGCCTGCCTCGCTGGTGATGCGCGGGGAGCGGGTGCCGGCCGGATCGGTGTGGTCCGGCAACCCGATAGCGCCGTGGCGCAGCCCGCCATGGCAGACTTGAAGCCCACTATGTCTCGCACACCACCATCCTCAGGCCCCGCCGCGCGCCCGGCCAAGAGCCTCACCCCGCTGCCGCCCAAACCCGCGCTCGGCCCGGCCGGCACCCGCGGCGCGGCCGCCACCCACGGCTCCGCCACCGCGGGTGACCCCTACCTGCCGGGCAACGGTAACGGCGGCTACCTCGCCCTGCACTACGACCTCGACCTCGACTACCGGGTCTCGACCAACCAACTGCGGGCGACGGCGACCGTGCAGGCCCGGGCGTCGATGAGGCTGGACCGGTTCAGCCTCGATTTCGACGGCCTCACCGTGGACCGGGTCACCGTCGACGGGGTACGGGCGCTGAAGGTCACCCAGAGTGCGCGCAAGCTCACCATCACGGTGGCGGCGACGATCGAGGCCGGGGCGCCGTTCGAGGTGACCGTGCGGTATCGCGGCGCGCCGCATCCGTTGAAGAGCGTCTGGGGTGAGGTCGGCTGGGAGGAGCTCGACGACGGCGTGCTCGTGGCCGGCCAGCCCACCGGGGCAGGGTCGTGGTTCCCGTGCAACGACCACCCGAGCAACAAGGCCTCGTTCCGTATCCGGATCAGCTGCGAGGACCCCTACACGGTCGTGTCGAACGGCGCGCTGATCGCCCGCACGACCCGGTCGGGCCTCACGAGCTGGACCTACGAGGTGAGGGAGCCGATGGCCACCTACCTCGCCACGGTGCTGATCGGCCGGTACCGGCGCACCGACGCCGCCGCCGCCCCGGTGGCTCAGCGCATCTTCTATCCGGCGAACCTCGCCCGCGAGGTGGCGGTGGACTTCGCCCGCCTCCCGGAGATGATCTCCCTCTTCGCCGACCTCTTCGGGCCCTATCCGCTCGGCTCCTACGCGGTCGTGGTCACCGACGACGAGCTGGAGATCCCGCTCGAGGCCCACGGCCTGGCCATCTTCGGCCGCAACCACGTCGACGGTGCGCACGGCAGCGACCGGCTGATCGCCCACGAACTCGCCCATCAGTGGTTCGGCAACAGCCTGACCGTGGTGCGGTGGCAGGACATCTGGCTGCACGAGGGGTTCGCCTGCTACGCCGAGTGGCTGTGGGCGGAGGCCGGCGGGGGACCGTCCGCCGATACGAGCGCCGCCGTGCACCGGGCGGAGATCGAGGCCCTGCCGCGCGACATCGTCGTCGGCGAACCCGGGCCGCGGGACATGTTCGACGACCGGGTCTACAAGCGCGGCGCCCTGGCCCTGCATGCGGTGCGGCGGTCGCTCGGCGACGAGGCCTTCTTCGGCGCGGTGCGTGCCTACACGCATGCCCGATTACACGGTTCCATCACCCCAGGGGACCTCGTCGAGTTCTTCTCCGTGCACACCGGCAGCGGTGAAGTCCGTCGGATCATCGACCGTTGGATCTACCGGAGCGCCCTGCCCAAGCTCTAGCCGGGTTCGTTCAGGCGGGAGTCACGTCAGGACGGGACTGACGCCGCTAGGCGCGCCTGGACGGTTGCCGACGGATGTCCGCAGCCGGCACCACGCGCACGGTCGGCCCGTCGGCGGAGAGCGTGCCCGCTGCGGGCGTGCCCTCGGCGAGCACGGCCACCGTGCCGACGAGCCCCGGGCCCGGGGCGAACCCGTGGAGCCGGATCGCATCGACCGGGACGCG
The DNA here is from genome assembly GCF_004564305.1 of Cryobacterium sp. TMT3-29-2. NCBI lineage: Bacteria > Bacillati > Actinomycetota > Actinomycetes > Micrococcales > Microbacteriaceae > Cryobacterium > Cryobacterium sp. TMT3-29-2. Next base: position 6,731 of record NZ_SOGK01000094.1, on the reverse strand, counting down.
TGCCCCCCGCCAGGCGTGGAGGCGCGGCGAGCCTCCGCAGCCCCCGCCCGGCAGCGAGACGGTGAGGTCGCGCGGGTCCACCCGGAGACCGTCTCCCGTGCACTTCAGCGCCGCCTCTTTCGCGGTCCACAACCGGGCCCGCACCCCGGCGGCGTCCTCCGACGCCGTCTCGGCCAGCGCGGCGTGCTCGGCCGGCCCGAACGCGACCTCGTCGAATCCGCCCCGGGAGGTGGCATCGACGCTCTCGATGTCGACCCCGACCGGGCCGATCAACGTCAGGGCCAACGCGACCGACCCGCCGGCGCGGCTGAGACTGACGTGCAGCGGCCCGCAGGCAGGGGGAGAACCGGCAGCGGCCAAGCGGGCAGTGGATGAGCCGGACCGCCCGCCGGGTGACACCGCCACGAGCGGGCGGCCGTGGTCCTGGCCGCCGCAGTGCGGGCAGAACCGCGCGATGCGCACCGAGCGTGGATCCAGGCCGAGCACCCAGGAAGCTGCAATGGCCAGGAAAAGGCGGTCGGCGGCATCCGTGGCCCCGCGGGGAGCGACGACGACGAAGACGTCGCCGGCTCGCTCAGGATTCACGCCCCCAACCTATCGCCCACCGCCGGGTACGGTCAGTCGCCGGCGCCGGCGCCGGCGCCGGCCACGGCCCCGGCCACGGTCAGCGTGCGGCGCGCCCGGTGCGACACTGGTAGCTGCTGATTAAGGAGAGCGCGCGTGGCACTGATCGACAACGCTGTATATGTGGGCGGCCGCCGGGCCGCGAACACGAAGACACTCGACGAGACCTACGAGGTGATGAAGGCCCACCACGGCTTCGCCTGGATCGGGATGTACCGGCCCTCACCCGACGAGGTGCGCTCGGTCGCGGCCGAATTCAGCCTGCACCACCTCTCGGTCGAGGACGCGCTGAAGGGCCACCAGCGGGCGAAGCTGGAGCGCTTCGACGACATCCTCTTCGTGGTGTTGCGCCCGGCCCGTTACCTCGACCAGGAGGAACGCGTCGAGTTCGGCGAGCTGCACGTCTTCGTGGGCCCGGACTTCGTGGCCACCATCCGCCACGCCGAGTCACCCGACCTCGCGCGGGTGCGCGAGCGCATGGAGAAGACACCTGAGCTGCTCGCCCTCGGGCCGGAGGCCGTGCTCTACGCCATCCTCGACCAGATCGTCGACGAGTACGGGCCGGTCGTCGCCGGTCTGGAGAACGACATCGACGAGATCGAGGACCAGCTCTTCGACGGCGATCAGGCCGTCGCCCGGCGCATCTACGCCCTCTCCCGGGAGGTGATCGAGTTCCAGCGCGCGACGCAGCCGCTGGTGGGCATGCTGGAGTCGCTGCAGAAGGGCTCCGCCACCTACAACGTGCCCGCGGAACTCAGCCACCACTTGCGAGACGTGCTCGACCACACCCTGCGCGTCGTCGAGCGCGGCGACGCGTTCCGTCAGCTCCTCGAGAACGCCCTCACCGTGCACAGCACCCTCGTGACCCAGCGCCAGAACGAGGAGACGCGGCGGCTGACCGAGACCAGCCTCGCCCAGAGCGAAGAGGTCAAGAAGATTTCCAGCTGGGCGGCGATCCTCTTCGCGCCCACCCTCGTGGGCACCATCTACGGCATGAACTTCACCCACATGCCGGAGCTGACCTGGGTGTTCGGCTACCCGTTCGCCCTCAGCCTGATGCTGGTGATGGGCGTCGGCCTTTACGGCGTCTTCAGGAAGAACGGATGGCTGTAGCCGGTGGTGTAGCCGGTCCCGCCGCCGCCGGCTGGGCGGACAGCCAGGCATCGACCTCGGCAGCGAGAGAAGCCTTCTCCGCGTCGGTCAGGAACGACGCCTCGATCCCGTTCCGGGCGAGCAGGGCCAGCCGGTCCGGCCCCAGGCTGAACTCGGCATCGAGCGCGGCCAGATTGTCGTCGATGTAGCCGCCGAAGTATGCCGGGTCGTCGGAGTTGACGCAGGCGAGCAGCCCGCGGTCGAGCATCCGCACGATCGGGTGGTCGGCGAGGGTGTCGATCACGCGCAGCCGCACATTCGAGAACGGGCAGACCGTGAGCGGGATGCGATCCCGCACGAGCCGGTCGAGCAGCACCTCGTCTTCCAAGCTGCGGATGCCGTGGTCGATGCGCTCCACCCCGAGCAGGTCGAGGGCCTGCCAGACGTAGTCCGGCGGCCCCTCCTCGCCCGCGTGCGCCACCAGGCGTAGACCGTGTGCGCGGGCCAGGGCGAAGACCTCGGTGAAGAGTTCCGGGGGATAGCCGACCTCGGCCGAGTCCAGCCCGATGCCGTCGATCGGCACTCCGTCGGCGAGGATCTCCCGCAGTATGTGCAGGGCCTCGGTGGCCGGACGGTCGCGGAGGAACGTCACGATCAGCTTCGTGCTGATGCCCCAGTGCTCGACCGAGGTGTCCAGGGCGTCGCGTACCCCCGCCAGGGCGGTCTTCAGCGGGACGCCCCGACTCGTGTGCGCCTGCGGGTCGAAGAAGATCTCGGCGTGCCGCACCCCGGCGGCGCGGGCGCGGGCCAGGTAGGCGCGGGTCAGGTCGGTGAAGTCGACCCGTTCGCGCAGCACGTCCAGGGCACGGTAGTAGAGGTTCAGGAACGACTGCAGGTCGGTGAAGTCGTACTGGGCGCGCAGTTCCGCCAGCGAAGCCCAGGGCAGGGTCACCGCATTGCGCGCGGCCAGCTCGAAGAGCAGTTCGGGTTCGAGGGTTCCCTCGATGTGCAGATGGAGTTCGACGAGGGGGAGTTTCATTGCACCATTCTCGCCGAGGCAACCCGAATCGGTGACGGCCGCACAGGCATCCGGAACCCCCGATTTGGGCCAGTTCACGCCCGAATCCGCGCAATTCCGGGCCGCCTGCCGGGGAATCGGAGGTGTTTGGCTTATGGTGTCGAGTGTGTGGCGCCTCGATAAGAAACTAGATGACGACGGCATCCTGACTGAATTTCAGGAGGCTCCGCCCGCCGACCCACACGATTCCGCGGCTCCGCACGCGGTCAGCCTGGGCGATCCGTCCCTCGCCGTGGGCAATGTGGCCGACCCGGTCTGGCAGCGCTGGCGCGACGAACTCGCCGAGGTGGGCGGCCGTTCCCCGTTGCTGCACTTCAGTGACGGCCCCCGCACGCGGATCGAACTCAGCGCCACCCACCCGGGCGGTCTGCCCCAGTTCATCACCGGCAAGACCACTCTGCTCTCCAACCTGATCCGCGACGAGCTGGCCCTGCGCAACGCCAGGCTGGCCGCCGGTGAGATCACCCAGAAGGGCATCGAACTGCGCTCCATGCGTGGAATCGAGTCTGTTCACCTCGCCATCGGCCTCGCCGAATGGCGGCACAACGACGTGGACTACAGTGCCCCGGTGCTGCTGCGCCCGCTCGCCATCCGCCGCTACGGGCGCGACTTCGAACTCAAGCTCAAGGGCCAGCCGTTCCTGAACCCGGAACTGGCGCGCGCGCTGAAGGACCAGTTCGAGATCGTTCTGGATGCCGACGCCTTCGTGGCTCTGGCCGTCACCAACGGTGCCTTCAAACCGCAGCCCGTGATCGACCGGTTGCGCGGCCTCACCTCGCACCTGCCCTGGTTCAACGTGGTGCCGCGTCTCGTGGCCTCCGCCTTCGCCGACGTGGGCCGGGCGCTCGCCGCCGATGCGGCCGACCTGGACCATCCGCTACTCGACGCGATCGGCGGCAACAACAACGCCCGTCGCGCCATCGAGACCGCGTACAACCCGGTCGTCCCGATCGGCCAGGACTCCCGGCCGCCGGCCACCGACACCCTCCTGCTCGACGCCGACTCCGAGCAGGAGAACGTCGTGGCGCAGATCGCGGCCGGCAACTCGCTTGTCGTGAAGACCCTTCCCGGCACCGGCGGCACGCAGACCATCGTGAACGCGATCGGTTCGCTCACCGCGCAGCACAAGCGCGTGCTCGTGGTCAGCGCCCGCCGGTCCAGCCTCGACGGCATCGCGCACCGCCTGGTTCAGGTCGGGCTGCCCGGGGTGGCCGTGACCCCGCGCACCCTGCGCCGGGACCTGATCCAGTCGATCACGCGCAACGAGAAGGCCACCCAGCCGATGGTCGGCGACGTCGACGACGCTCTCGTGCGCCTGCGTAAGGTGCTGCTGGACTACCGGTCGGCGCTCACCCGCCGCGACCCGGCGCTCGGGGTGTCCGTGCTCGACGCCCTCGGCGAGCTGGCCCGCCTGGCGCAGCTTCCGGCCCCGCCCTCGACCACAGCCAGGCTCGACCGGCGCGCGCTCGAACGCCTCGCGCAGGGACGGCCGGCCGCCGCCGCCACCCTGATCAAGGCGGCTGCGCTCGGAGAATTCCGTTACGGCCCGGGCGACTCACCCTGGTACGGAGCCTCCTTCACTTCCCCCGCCGACGCCTCGGCGGCGCACCAGCTGGCCAAACGGGTCAACCAGGTCGAACTCCCTCGCCTGCTCGAGCGCGCCGCCGGACTCGTCGGTCAGACCCGACTGCGCCCGTTCGAGACCATCGCCGAGCTCGGGGTCTACCTGCGGCTGCTGCTGGACATCCGGGAGACCCTCGACAAGTTCCAACCGGCCGTTTTCGACCGGTCCCTGACCGAACTGATCTCTGCGACCGCGTCCCGACGGGAGTCACCCGAGATGACGGGCGCCAACCGCCGCCGCCTGCGCAAGCTCGCGGTGGAATACCTGCGCCCCGGTGTGCACGTGAGCGACATGAACGAGAGCCTGCGCCGCATCCAGCAGCAGCGCACCCTGTGGCAGCGCTTCGTGGTCGCCGGCGTCACCCCCGAGGTGCCCGTGGGCATCTCGGACGTGCACGTGGCCTACCAGCGCGTCGCGGAAGACCTGGCGAGCCTCGACATCCCCCTCGGTGCGGCCGGGACCACCCGGCAGCTGTCGAACCGGCCGGTGAAGGAGCTCGTGTACGTGATCTCCGGCCTGGCCGCCGAGAGCGAGGTGCTGGCGAACTTACACGAGCGCACCGCGCTGCTCGCCACCCTGCGCGAACACAATCTCGACCCGCTGATGACCGACCTGTCCCAGCGCCACGTGTCCGAGAAGGATGTCGCCGACGAGCTCGAGCTCGCCTGGTGGCAGTCCGTGCTCGAGACCATGCTCAGCGGCGACAAGGCCCTGCTGAACGCCAACACGCAGGTGCTCGACCGGCTGGAGGCAGACTTCCGCTTGGTCGACGAGGCCCACGCCTCAACCACCGGGCAGCTCCTGGCCTGGCTGCTTGCCGAGACCTGGAAGATCGGCGTCGTCGACTGGCCCGAGGAAGCCGACAACCTGAGGCGCCTGCTGCGCGCCGACCGGGCCACCCCCACCCGGCTGCACAAGGCCGCCCCGCACCTGGGCCGCGTTCTCGCCCCGGTCTGGCTGGCCTCGCCCTACGAGGTGGCGGCCCTCGACGACCTGATGAGCTTCGACACCGTGCTGCTCGTCGACGCCGGTGCCACCACGCTGGCCGAGAACGTCGGCGCCATCCGTCGCGGCCGGCAGATCGTCGCGTTCGGCGACCCGGTCACCCAGACGCCGTCATCGTTCGAAACCGGTATCACGGCCGCCGCCGACGACCGGATTGTTCAGGAGACGAACGTCGACGCCCTGCACGCCGACTCGGCCCTCGCGCGTCTCGGCGAGCTGCTGCCGACCCTCACCTTGACCCGCAGCTACCGTGCCGGCGGCGAGGACCTGGCGGAACTGGTCAACCACCGCTTCTACGGCGGGCGCATCGATTCCCTGCCGTGGGCCGGCAGCTACCTCGGGCACGGCAGCCTCACCATCAACTACGTCGCCGGCGGGCACGGCATGCCCGACGCCGACTCCGGGGCCGTGGAGAGCGTCGACGCCGAGGTCGCCAAGGTCGTCGAACTCGTCATGGACCACGCCGTGAAGCGCCCGAAGGAGTCGCTCATGGTCATCACGGCCAGTGCGCGCCACTCCGTGCGCGTGCATCAGGCCGTGCTGTCCGCGTTCTCCAAGCGCACCGACCTCTCCGACTTCATCCTGAAAGACCGGGCCGAGCCGTTCACGGTGCTCACCCTCGAGCAGGCCGTGGCGCAGAGCCGCGACCGCGTGATCTTCTCTATCGGCTACGGCCGCACTCCGCACGGCCGCCTCCTGACGAACTTCGGTTCGCTGGGCGAGCCGGGCGGCGAACGGCTGCTGGCCATCGGCATGACCCGCGCCCGCCGTGCCATGGACATCGTCTCCTGCTTCCGCCCCTCCGACATCGACGAGGACCGCCAGCGTCACGGCATCCTCGCGCTCTCCCAGGTGCTCAGCGAGACAGAGGCGCGCCGCAACGAGCCGCAGGTTCCCGACGCGAGCGAGGCCATGCTGGTCGACCTGGCCCGGCGTTTGGAACGGCTCGGCCTCACCGTGTCGCTCGGCCACCGCGGCAAGCTGGCCCTCGCCGGCTCGCACGCGGGCCGTGCCGTCGTCGTCGAAACGGATGCCGTTGTCGGCCGGTCGAGCCTGCGCGAGTCCCTGAGGCTCCGCCCCGAGGTATTGCGCCGCCTCGGCTGGCACTATCTGCGGGTGCACAGCTTCGAACTCTTCAGCAACCCGGACGCGGTGGCCGCCCGCGCGGCCGCTCTCGTCGGCGTGACCGTTTCGGCACCGGCTGCCGGAGCCGCCGGGCACGGTTCTGCCGCGCACGGTTCCCCGGCGCCCGGTTCCCCGGCGCCCGGTTCCCCGGCGCCCGGTTCCCCGGCGCCCGGTTCCCCGGCG
>NZ_SOGK01000002.1:0-9701 GCF_004564305.1 Cryobacterium sp. TMT3-29-2 | reverse complement strand
GCAGCGGTAGTCCACCCGGGAGGAACTGCGCCTGGCGATGGTGGTCTGGATCGAGCGCACCTACCACCGGAAGCGCCGGCAACGCCGCCTCGGTAAGCTCACCCCGATCAAGTTTGAAACAATAAACGTGGCCCTCAAGGCCGCCTGAAACCACTAACCCTTTGAGTCAACTGAACTCGGGGCAGTCCCAATCGATAGCGACCGGGAGTGCCGAAGTGCCTGCAGTGCCGGGCGAAATAAGCCCGCAGGGCGCGTCCGGCACTGCGGGTGACGCAGGCACGGAAGGAGCTACGATGATTGGCCAGATAGGACAAAAATGCCCGGCAATCAGCGCCGCACAGCGGCTCCATATAGCTTCTGACGGCTTCGCCGGCTTGCTTTCAGAGTGATACCACTCTGATATCTCTGTGCCGCGTAGCGGCTCCCCTGGGGGGTGGGTACGGCGGCTGCGCCGTTGTTCCGTCACGGCCCGAAGGGACGGGTGCCTGGTTGTTTTTCGGCTCTGGCTTCCGTGCCGGAGTCTGGGAACAGAGAAGCCCCCGGAGTGACAGTGGGGGACTGTCACGCCGGGGCTTGGGGCGATGTTAGTCCTGTGTGAGCGTGGCGGCGTTGGTCTCGGCTGTCTTGGTGGCTGCCTTCTCGGCGACTGTGTTGATCACGATCTGCTCGACCTCGCTGAGGTTGTAGCCCCATGCGGCCAACTGCTCGAAGTAGCGGGCGCTGTGGGCGTCTGGGTAGCGCCACGTTTCCTTGCTGGTGCTGTCCTCGATGCCTGCCAGCACGATGGTCAGCGTGACGTGCTGCGCCTTGGTGGGGGAGTGTTCCACCAGTGCGGAGAGCTTGTCAGCGGAAAAGTAGTTGGCTCGCTCCAATCCGAGGAGGGTGTGGGCGAGGACGTTGCCGTTCTGGTTGGCTTTGCCGACAACGTTGTGGTGCACGGTCAGGCCCAGTGCGATGGCTTTGGCAGTGTCCTTGGGGAGGGTCTTGCGGCTGAGGAACTCGGCCAGCCATTCGCGGCGCACGACCTCGGCGCTGGCCCACGCCTTGTTATTGGCGATGAGGGTTTTGCGTTCGTCCTTCTCGTCGTCGGTCATGGGGCCGCTGGTGGCTCCGCTTCCGCTGGACTTTCGGAACCCGGCGGCCTTGGGGTCTTTCAGGTAGTAGCGCAAGAAGGCTGTGTCGCTGCTGGCGTATGCGTACACGTACGCGGCCCGGCCCACAGCATCGGTGAGGTGCTGCACGGTGACCTGTTCGCCGTCCGCGGTGCTCAGGTAGCTGATGCTGACGTAGTCGGTTTCGTAGGATCCACGGTCACGATCAAGAATTTCGTAGCCGCGCTCGATCAGGTCGGCGGTCGCGGTGGCCTTGATCGCTTCGATGCGGGCCTCGTCGCGGGCGCGTTGTGCTGCGTGGGCGAACTTCTCCGGGGCGGTGGTTGCGATGTCGATGAGCCCGGACACGGTTTCGTCGTCGCCTTCGAACTCGATCAGTGTGGCTGCCTGGTCAAGAGTGAGGCAGTGGCTGACGATGGCGGATGCTGCGACCGCGTTCTCTGCGACAGCGATTCCGGCCTTGACTGTGGCGGGCTTGCTGCCCAGTCGCTTGGCAATCACGGCAGGCGTCAGCCCCTCGAACGCGAGTTGCTGGAACGCGGCCACCCGGTCGGCGTCGGTGACGGCTTCGCGGTGGTCGTTCTCGGCCATCTGCTGCACGATTCGCTCGACGGTCGTTTCGTCAGACTCGACGATGTACGCCGGAATGGTCACCAGTCCGGCCTCACGGGCGGCGAGGGTGCGGCGCTGACCGGCGCGGACGATGATGTTGCCCTGGTCGTCGCGGCGGGCGAGGATCGGCGTCAGAACACCGTTTGCCTTGATGCTGGCCACGAAATCGCGGCCCAGCGCAGCCTCCGTGCGCACGTTCGCTTCCACGACGATGAGGTTGGGGTCAATGTGCTCGATGGTGCCTACAGTGGCGGTGGCGGTGGTGTTAGTCATTGGGTTCTCTCTCCATCAACTGATTTTTTTGCCTGTCTGGCAAGAGAAATCGATAGAGAGCGGGAGTGCCGGAGTGCAGGGTCGTGGAATACCGCAGCGCAGCGAGGATATGCCGCGAAAGCCCGCAACGTAGGCACGGAGCGAACTACGGTGAAACGGCCAGACAGATAAAAAATGCAAGAACACTAGCAACCCGTAGCGGAGAGGCCATGGCCCGTCTTGGAGATCTGACATTCACCGAACAGCTGAGGAACTGCATGCCCTCGCAACATCGTCCGATGCCGACGAACGCCACCTCGCTGCGGCGATGTACGACCTTCCGCCGGACCTTGTGTCCGTATTGGAACTGGATGCTGTGCCTGAAGTCGCACAAGCCGCACTGATGCAGCACAGCGCGTCGATGGAGGTGCTGACGGCGGCAGCCGTTGCGCACCCAGAGTGGGCTCAGTAGATTGCTCCCCACGACAACGCCGCGGTCCATCTCACTATGGACAAGCCCGCGGTCTGTTTTAAAAAGCCCGCACCGGTTGACCGCTTTTTCAATGCGCTGGGCGCGACCGCGGCAGAGAGAGCGTTTCCTAGCCGAGCGTTTCGACTTCGCGCTCCGACAGGACACGAGCCGAACTGTCGGCGAGCTTTGGGTGGCCTTGCCTCCGGTTACCGGCCGTTTCGTCACGCTTGGCGGAAAATGGCCGTGTTTCTATCCGATGCTGACAACCGTGACAGAGATGGTGTTGATGGGGGCAAGCGCCAAAGCGGCGGGATTTGCGGCGATTGTGTCATACACGCGTCGGCACACCTCGGCGGGTGACGCTGCGTAGGCGACACCGATTCTCGCGGTCACGCTCAGTTTGGCCTCTCCCGTCGTCACGGTAACTAGTTTCGGTGCCTTTGCCCGCTGCGTAAGGGCGTCGACAACAGACCCGACAATCGTGACGACGATCGGCGTGGTCGGGTACAAGACGGTCACCCCCGGGACGGACCTAACGATGGCTTCGAGCTTCTCTGCGAGCTCGGCGGCATCCGTCATGGTGTTGCTTCTTCGTCGCTGAACTCAGGCTTCGTGAGGTAGATGTCACGAATGATTACGTCGATGCCCACGATGGCGAGCTCGGTGTGGGTGCGTAGCGCGCCGAAGAGAGTGTCCCGCAACTTGTCGGCAAGGACGGGAATGTTCTCACCCTTGTAGACGCTTGCGTCGATCGTGACCGTGATCGGAGCTCCCAGGGTAGTGATTTCCCCGTCGAGCCGGCATCGACCCACGATGAGGTTATCGACGGTATCGCCTGCCGCGCGAAGGAGTCCACGGACAGCTCCCTCAGTGATTGCGAGTCGGGCTGTCGGCGCCGGATGCGAGATGGGAATGTCGCGACCGGACCGGGAGTCACGCACGATTCCTTCCAAGATGGTGGTGACCCAGCTATCGTCGCGACTCGGCGCGCGATCCGCTTCATCCTGGACCATCGAACTCATCGCCCCATGAAGGCGCTCCAACGAGGCGAGCGCTATCTGGCAGGCCGGCGAGTGGTCGATCGAGGGATCGGCGGGCAACTTGCTTCGGTCGAGATAATCGCTGAGTTGCTCGATGGTGTGGCCGTCAAGCTGGTCAGGCTCGTCGTCGGACACGTACCAGGGTGCGGCGGACTCAGGCGTGTCGGATGAAATCATCGCCAGGCCTCCATTTCACGAATCAGAGTTTTGCGGGCACGAGCCAGGAGACCGCGCGCAGTCGAGACCGGCAAGTCGAGTTCCTCGGCGATCTCTGCGTAATGGTAGTCCCCGAACTCTTTCAGCTCCCAGCATCGTCGTTGATCCTCCGGAAGGGCTGACAAGACTTGGGAGAGTGCCTCGCTACGCGACAGTGCCTCCACTATTTGCGTCGGTGAATGGTTCTCCGATGCAGGCACGTCGACGTCGTCGAGGTTGGAGTGCTGCCGCCGTGCGCGGATTCGATCGATGCTCTTGTGGCTGGCGATGCGCATCAGCCAACTTTTTACCAGCGCAGAATCTTTTAAGGTCGATAGCTTTGCCCATGCCGTGATGAACGTGTCCTGCACGACGTCGTCTGCATCGTGGCTGCTGCCCAGGATGCGGGTCGCGTGGGCGCGTACCAACGGGCCGTACCGCCGCACAAGCACTTCGAATGCTCGAACGTCTCCATCAACGGCGCGGTCCACCAAGGTGCGGTCGTCAGCGTGGGCTAGCAGTGCCCTGCTCTCACTATCTGGAATGGTTGCCCCTCAATTCGCTGGGAACTGTAGCACCGGGTGTGACGAACGCGGCGTGGCCTACGACTAATTAGTAACTACTGCAAATACGCCCCGTTCAGGGGACACAAACAAGGAGCCTCCCATGGCAGATCTCACCACACCTACTCTTTCCACCGCACCGAACTCCAACTCGGCGACCCCCGGCCGCGGCAAGACCGTCATCAACGACGCTGTGGTGGCAAAGATCGCCGGCATTGCAGCCCGTGAGGTCAGTGGTGTGCACGCCCTTGGCGGCGGCGCCGCCCGGGCGCTCGGTGCCATCCGCGATGCCCTGAACACCTCGGACGTGAGCCAGGGCATCAAAGTGGAGGTCGGAGAAACTCAGGTCGCGGCCGACGTCACCATTGTCGCGGAGTACCCCGTGGCCCTGCAGGATGTGGCCGAGCGGGTGCGGTCTGCCGTGATCCGTGTAATCGAAGACCTGATTGGGATGGAGGTCACCGAGGTGAACGTGAACATCAACGACGTGTACCTGCCGACCGACGACAAGGACGAGAAGTCCGAGGCTCGGGTTCAGTGAGCACCTTGGCGAAAACGGGGGCCGTGTTCGGAACCGTGCTTGCTCTGACATGGCTGGTCCTTGGCTTTTGGCCATTCGTGTTCGTGGCCGCGGCCATGGCGGTCGGCGCGATCGTCGGGCGGATTATGGACGGAAAGCTGAGCGTTTCGAACCTAGTTGACGCATTCCGGGGCAAGCGTTCGTCGTCATGACAACCCTCAGTTCCGAAACAGCGACCCGTCAAATGCTGTCGCCGGCGGCACTCAAAAACGGCCGGACCACCATCTCGCCCCGGGCTTTGAATCGGCTAGTGTCCGCGGTCGCGGCGGACGCTCTGGGCGTTGACCCTTCGGCGGTGAGTGCCGCGATCACCGATGATCAGGGCAACCTCGCCCTCACGGTCAGCGCCCCCATCCGAGTCGTTGCGCTCACCCGTGTGCACAGGGATCCCTCCATCGTGACTCGCACCGGGGGCACGATTCTGGAGCGGGCCGAACACGCCAGACAGCACATTCATTACCGGGTGCGCGAGTTGACCGGTTCTACCCTGTCGCGAGTGACCGTGCGGCTCACCGGTGCCGACATTCGACCAGAGAGCCGCGTTCAATGACCAAGTATCGTTCCACCTACCAACGGATCAGCCGGCGCGAGCTTTACTCGTCGCGTTCGGTTGCAGCGATCATTCTCGCGATCCTGGTAATCTTCGCTTGCCTCTGGCTCATGATCGAGATCGTGTTGAACCTGCTCGGCCAGCCGGGGCTCCTTGCGGCCCCCGCGGATATGGCGGGTGCGGTTGCGGGCGTTTCCTCTGAACCGCCCGTTTTCGTGGGCGGGCTCGGCCTCACCGGAGCCCTCATCGGGCTGCTTCTCCTTGTCGTGGCCGTTACTCCTGGCCGGCGCTCTCGCCATCTGCTCGAGACCGAACGGGCCGCGACGATCGTCGACAACGAGGTGATCGCATCCGCGCTGGCTCGTGAAGCGGCCCGCGTCGCTGAGTTGGCCCCAGACAACGCGCGTGCCACTGTGACCCCCCGTAGCGCCACCGTGCACCTCACTCCTACCTCTGGAACAGCGATCGATCAGCAGGCGGTGCTCACGGCCGTGCGCGAACAGATTGATGCTTTTGGGTTGCTGCGTTCCCTACACGCGAAGGTCGTTGTTGACTCCACGGGGAGGGTGGGCGGATGAACTCCACCAATCGCATCCTCAACCGCATCTTTGTTTTCCTGGTCGGACTCCTCGTCCTGACCGGTGGGGCGACCCTGGCCCTGGTGGCACTTATTCCGCTTGTCCGCGACAGCTGGACGAACGCAACTCGTGTCGGCATCGATAGGGCAACCCAGTTGCTTCAGGCCACCGCCTTTCCCGAATTCCTGGTCCCGGTCAACGGCAGCTGGTTATGGTTCATCGCTCTCGCCGCTGGAGCACTGCTCATCGCGGTGCTGGTCACCTTCAGCCTGCGTCAAGGCCACGGCCGCACTAGCCGACTCGTCACGCTGAACGGAAAAACCAACAGTGGCGCAGTTGTCATCGAGTCGAAAGTGGCCGAGCACGCCATCGAAGAAGCTCTCACAAACCGACCGGAACTTGTTGCATCCCACGTTTCCACCTACCGCGTCAAAAACCAGTCAGCACTGAAAGTGGCCATCACCTGCCGCCGAGGCATCTCACCTCGGGAAGCCAGCCAAATTGTCAACGAGGTGCTCTTTTCCTTCGATAATCTCCTCGGCCTACAACTCCCCGCCCTCGTGCAGATCAGCGGCGGCTTCCGCGCGCGAACGACCAAGGCCACCCGCATCCGCTGATAACTCACCGGCTCCTAGAAGTCATCTGGCTGCGGTCAACCGTGCTATCTCAACCGGCAACATCCACCGATTCTTGATAGGGAGTCACGACTTGACGAACTACAACGACAACCCAGGGACCAAGTACATCACCGGCGGTTACCCCAAACAGGAACGGAGTCTACCCAGCCTGACCGAGGCAATTAAGCCCCACCCGGATCGTGGGGAAGACACCTACCGTGGCACCAGCAAGCTCCTCGGGAGACGGGCACTCATCACTGGCGGCGACTCCGGCATCGGCCGGGCCGTGGCCATCGCCTACGCCAAAGATGGAGCCGATATTGCGATTTCCTACCTGCCTAACGAACAGACGGATGCCGAATTCACGGCAGAACAGATCCGGGCCGCCGGCCGCACTTTGCTCATACCGGGTGACATTCGCGAGGAAACTTATTGCGTCGATCTCGTAGCGGATACTGTGGCAACCCTCGGCGGCTTGGATATCCTGGTGCTCAACGCCGCCTACCAAAAAAATCGGAACGGTTCAGGAAACCTGTCCCGGGCAAAGTTCGACCGGGTATTCAAAACCAATCTTTATGCAACTCTGTGGATCGCGCGCGCCGCCATCCCGCACCTCTGGCCGGGAGCATCGATCATCTCCACGTCATCAATCCCGGCATCGGGCCCCGCACAGGCGTTGATCGACTACGCCATGACCAAAGCCGCTCTCGTTGCGTTCACGCAGGCGCTCGCCCAACAATTAGGCCCAGCCGGGGTGCGGGTTAACGCAGTCGCGCCCGGGCCATCCTGGGCGCCGCTTAGCCCCGCAGCTTCATGGTCGGACACGCTATCCACCTTCGGTCAGGACACCGCGCTGGGCCAGGCAGTACAACCAGCCGAACTCGCCGCCGCCTACGTTTTTTTAGCCTCACCCGAAGCGTCCTACATGTCAGGTGCCGTAGTGCCCATCTCGTTCGAGTGCATCAGCCCACACCTGATCGCCCCAATAACCAGTGTCCAGCAGTAGTTGACCACCATTTTTTAGGAACGGCATCCGTAATGACCACGGTCTCCATCAGGTCGCCGCGGTGGCACCGACCTCACGGACTACGCCAATGTGCGCAAGCGCGGCAGCTGCGAGGGCTGATTCGTGGACATCAGCGCGTGCAGATGCGATAGCAGCGCGTTCGGCATTTCACCACGCGCGGCGCTGTGCCCTAATTGCACCCCGTGAGATGTTTCCCCGGTAAGGGAGGATCTGCGAAATCGCCGCCGCCAACGATCCGATCGAGCCGGGATCGAACGCGGCTCCGCGCCCCGTTCGTCGTGCTGGTCGAACCAGTGCCCAACCATGGGTGCGACCACCGGAACCCCTAAGTCATAGCAAAGCTCAAGCAAACAGAAATGGGTGCCATGCCAATACCGCACTATGTATGCGTCAAGTGCAGCGAGTGAACGCACGAGGTCGTCGTCGGAGAGACATGAATGTCCACAGGCCGGAACGGCCGCACCACACAGTGCCCACAGAGAACCCTCACACCCAGTGGGCGATCTAGAAGCAGCACATAGCCAACGTCGCCTCGGTCACTTAAACGTGCACAAAAGTGGACCAATTTCCCCACAAACGGCTTGGGTTCTAGCGATCGTCGCAACACTCACCATTCTGAGAGTTGCAAACGCCCATGCTCGATACCCCGAACACGCCGCTACCGCACAGGACCTACCGCGAAGCCGAGAGGACCGCTTTCCTCGACGCGTTCGAACGCCTCGGCAAGGTCAGCCTCGCGGCCCGAGAAGTCGGGCTTCATCCCGCCAGTTGCTATAAGTGGCTGGTCGATGCCGGCATCGACGCGAAGAAACACAGCCGGGCCCGACGCGCTGAGTACTTCCGACTCCGTGAGGGCGGCACCGCACGTACCGACGCGGCCCGACAGACCGGGCTGAACATTCGCACCGCGATCGACTGGGACCAGGGAATCGAACACGCCAGCAATCGCCGGGTGTACCCCGACGGCCGCGTCATCGACTACAACAAGGAAGTGCCTGTTCTCAGCGAAGCCCGCCAACGTCTGCTGCTTCCCCTGGTCGAGAGGCAGCTGGATCCGCGGTACCTGTCGCTTGTAGACCGGGAAAAAATCCGCGACCTCGCGGCCACCGGCGCATCGATCCGTTCCATCGCGCAGACCATGCTGCGGGCGGCCTCGACGATCAGTCGGGAGCTGCGCCGGAACCGAACCGACACGGGCCGCTACGAGCCCTACGCGGCCCACCGCACGGCCGCTGGGCGCCGAACCCGCCCGAAGGAAATCAAGCTGGTCGAAGGTTCACGATTGCGCGACTACGTGCAGAAGAAGCTGCAGATCCGCTGGTCTCCCGAGCAAATCTGCCACGCTTTGATCAAGGAGTATCCCGATGATCAGGAGATGCGCGTGTCACCCGAGACGGTCTACCAAGCCCTATACGTGCAATCTCGCGGCGGGTTGAAGAAAGAGGTCCAGGCCGCGCTGCGCACCGGGCGCACCCGCCGGAAAGCGCAGAACACCGGACACGCCCGCAGGAACAGATTCGCCGATCCGATGATCATGATCGCCGACCGTCCACCCGAGATCGACGACCGCGCCGTTCCCGGACACTGGGAAGGAGACCTCATCACCGGCATGCTGAATCAGTCCGCGATCGGCACCTTGGTCGAGCGGACCAACCGGTATGTGATGCTCGTGCACCTGCCCGATAACCACACTGCCGAAGCCGTCAGAGACGGCCTCGTGGCCGCCATCGCCACTCTCCCGGAACACCTCCGCGGGTCGCTGACCTGGGACCAAGGCTCCGAGATGGCGACCCACAGATCGTTCACCACAGCCACGGACATGCCCGTCTATTTCTGTGATCCGGCGAGCCCTTGGCAACGCGGCTCCAACGAGAACACCAATGGGCTGCTACGGCAGTACTTCCCGAAAAGCACCGACCTCTCCACCTACGGACTGGAAGATCTGGAGCACGTCGCCCAGGAACTCAACGGTCGTCCTCGCAAAACACTCATGTGGGTGGCCCTGACCCCGTCGAGTGGACACCTCACAAGAGAGAATGTTCACTATGGCAAGATCACGTCGGGACTTCACCCCTGAGTACAAAGACGAGGCCGTGAAGCTGG
>NZ_SOGK01000038.1:0-9653 GCF_004564305.1 Cryobacterium sp. TMT3-29-2 | reverse complement strand
TCGCCGCGCGGCTGCTGCCCTTCGCGCCGGGCTCCGACGGTGGCGGGTCGGTGCGGATCCCCGCTGCGGCCTGCGGCCTCGTCGGCGTAAAGCCCTCGCGCGGCCGGGTGCCGTCGGGCTCCGGGATCCCAGCGCTGGGCGGCCTCAGCGTCGCCGGCCCGCTGGCACGGACCGTCGCGGATGCGGCCCTGCTGCTGGACGCGATGATCGCGCCGCGAGGCGGGCATCCGCAGCACCTGTTCTCGTTGCGGGCCCCCGGCGACGACGCGCCCCTGCTGGCGGCAGCCGTGCGCGGCGAGGGACGGTTCCAGCTCGGCGTGATGACGACCTCCGCCTGGGATGACGCCTACCCGATCGAGATCGCGCCGGAGGCGCTGGCCGCCCTCGCCGTAGCCGTCGACGGGTTCGCGGGCATGGGCCACGGTCTGGAGGAGACGGCGCTCGAACCCGACGACAGCTACGTCCCCGCCTTCCGCACGATCTGGCAGGCCGGCGCCGCGGGCATCCCCGCCGACAGCCCGGAGCAGGAGCAGCTGCTCGAGCCACTCACCCGCTGGCTGATGCACCGCGGCCGTGCGCTCTCCGCCCGGGACCTGGCCCAGGCGCTCGCCGCGCTGTCGGCCTACGAGCGGTCGTTCATCCGCCAGCTGTCCCGGTTCGACGCGGTGCTGACGCCGGCGCTCGCACTCACGCCGCGCCCGCTGGGCTGGTACGACGCGTTCGACGGGGAGCGCAACTTTGCTCAGCAGGTGCAGTACACCCCGTTCACGTCCATGGTCAACGTGAGCGGGCTGCCCGCGATCGTGCTGCCCGTCGCCGAAACCGCGGAGGGACTGCCGATGGGGGTGCAACTGATCGGCCGGCCGGGCGGCGAGGCGACCCTGCTGGCGCTCGGCGCCCAGCTCGAACGGAAGCTGCGGTGGCAGCACCGCACGCCGCCCGAGGCAGGGTCGCGGTAGCCCGCCAGATCGTCAGCTGAGCGGTTCTGAGCGCCCGGTGTAGAACCAATTCGACGGAGATTTTGCGTCAAGCATCCGGTTTCGAGCCCAAACGCACTGCTCACGGCAAAATCTCCGTCGAATTCGTTCGGGTTCGACGGAGATTCTTGCCCGCGGCCAGCAGGGCTCACTTCGCTGAGCGGGTCGCGGTAGCCCGCCAGAGCGTCGGACCCGCGGTGCGGCTAGACCCGCGGGGCCTTCGCGGCCGGACGGGACGGCCACCAGAACGTGTCGCCGGTGAGGAACACCAGCGCCGGCACCACGAGGGTGCGCACGACGAGCGTGTCGAGCAGCACGCCGATGCAGACGATGACGCCGATCTGGGTGAGCGCCACGACCGGTAGCACGCCCAGCACGGCGAAGACGGCCGCGATCAGGATGCCGGCGCTCGTGATGACCGCGCCCGTCGATGACAGGGCGCGCACCATGCCCTCCTTCGTGCCGAACCGGATGCTCTCCTCCCGGGCCCGGGTGGTGAGGAAGATGTTGTAGTCCACACCGAGGGCCACCAGGAACAGGAATGCGAACAGCACCACGTTGGTGTTGAAGGCCGGGAAGCCCATCAGGTTCTGGAAGATCCAGTTGGAGGCGCCGAGGCTGGCGAAGAAGGTCGCCAGCACGCTGACGATCAACAGAACGGGGGCCACCAGGGAGCGCAGCAGCAGAGCCAGGATCGCGAAGACGATTGCCAGGATCATCGGGATGATGAGGTCCTGGTCGGCCTGGGCGCTGGTCTTGTTGTCGAATGCCGTGGCGTCGCTGCCGCCGACCAGCGCCTCGGACACGTCGCCCGCGGCGTCGGCATAGGTGCCGCGCAGGGTGTCGATGATGAAGAAGGTCTCGTCACTGCCGGGCTCGCTGGTGAGGGAGAGGTTCAGCCGGGTGAGGCCGTTCGCGCTCTCCCCGGGCAGCACGGACTCGATGCCGGGCGTCTCGGTGGCGAGCGTGGTGGCCTCGGCGGCCGCGGCATCCGGGACCAGCACGATGGTCTGGCTGGTCAGGCCGGCCGAGAATGATTCCTCCACGATCGCCTGCGCCTGCACCGACTCGGGCTTTCCGAGGAGTTGGTCGGCCTGCGACAGTCCCACCGAGGCGCCGATCAGGCCCAGGCTGAGGGCGCCGATCGCGGCGACGGATGCGGCGGTGACCACGATCGGACGGCGCTGCACGCCGCGGCCGAGCCGGGTCCAGAAGCCGGGGCGCAGCTCGGTGCCGATGCCGGGTACGAAACGGGGGATGAACGGCCAGAACAGGCCGCGGCCGCAGACCACGAGGGCGGCCGGCAGCACGACCAGGGCGAAGATGATGGCGATGACGACACCGATGGCGCAGGCGAAACCGAGCGCGCGGTTGCCGGACAGTTCGGCGAACAGCAGGGTGAGCAGGCTGAGCGCGACCGTGCCGCCGCTGGCGGCGATGGCCGGGCCGGCACCGCGCACCGCGGCGAGCATGGCGTCGTTGCGGTTCTCGGCGCGGAGCAGTTCCTCGCGGTAGCGGGCCACGAGCAGCAGGGCGTAGTTGGTGCCCGCACCGAAGACCAGCACGGACTGGATGCCGGCGACGGAAGGGTCGAGGGTGATGCCGAACGGCTCGGCGAGGGCTCCGACGACGACCGAGGAGAGGCCGTCCGCGATGCCAACGACGACGAGCGGGACGATCCACAGCACGGGGCTGCGGTAGGTGACGATCAGGAGCACGGCGACGACGATCACGGTGACGAGCAGCAGCCGGAAGTCGGCGCCGGCGAACGCGTTCGTGATGTCGGACTGGAAGCCGACGGCGCCGGTGACGTAGGAGTCCAAGCCCGTCGGCAGTCCGTCGGAGGCGGCGTCACGGATGTCGGTGGCCGCCCCTCCGATGTCGGCGTTGGCCTCGTCCGCGTCGAGCGGCACGATGCTGATGGCCGCTCTCCCATCGTCGCTGAACCGCGGCATGGTGGCCTGCGGCACGGTCGACTGCTCGGCGAGGGCTGTGCCGCGTTCGGTGATCGCCGCGATGTCGGCCTGGGTCAGATCGCCGCCGACCCGGGTCCAGACCACGATCGCGGAGGTCTGCTCGGCGGACGGGAACTCGGCCAGGAGTGCGTCGACCTGTGCGGCCTGGCTGGATATGGGCAGGCCCGAGGTGGGGAACTCCTCGGAATCGTCGGAGGGGAGGAGGGAGAAGAGCAGACCGACGGCGACGATCGTTGCCACAAGTACGATCCAAGCCGTTCGTCGACCGGTGATGAACCGCTGAATCGCGAGCAAAATTCCTCCAGGAAGCCTGATTGCTAGGCGTCCTAGCAATGTCCGTAATAGTATGGCTTCTATGGAAGAGCGTCGCAAGTTCGCTCCCGGCTCCGAGGCCGGGGTGCTCGGCGCGCCGGGCGGCGGCGAGATCCGGGATTCAGGTCTGCCGGTTTCGGGTCGGATCGGCTTCCAGCTGCACGATATCGTCCACTTGTCCCGTGCCTTCGAGCGGAAGGTCGGGCAGGCGCTCGAGGTGAACGCCACCGACCTGTCCGCGATGGAGCACCTGATCCAGGAGGGGTCACTGACCCCGGGCGAGCTGTCCCGCCGCCTGGATATCTCCACGGCGGCGACGACTCTCGTGGTCGACCGGCTCGTGGCCCTCGGGCACGCCCAGCGGCATCCGCACTCGTCGGACCGTCGCAAGGTCGTCGTGGTGCCGGCTCAGGAGTCGGTTTCGCGGGCGTTCCAGCAACTGCTTCCGGTGATCGGGGGAGTGGCGTCGCTCACCCAGGATCTCTCCGATGTGGAGCGACAGGTGATCGAGGCCTTCCTTGCCCGGGTCGTCGACGTCTATCAGTCGGCACTCGGCTCTTCGTCCTGAGCCGGTGATCTGCGTGCGCCAGCACGCCGGCAGCACGCCCGGTGGTCGCCCGTTGTTTTGAGTGGCTCAAAACAACTGTTAGCGTGGGGCGCATGACGAAAACGAAGCGGATGCGGGCGGCGGAGCCGTCCGGCTTGCTCGTCGACAGCATCCGTGCGTGTGGACTCAAGGTCACCGCGCCCCGCCTGGCGGTGCTGCGGGTTCTCGACCTGGCCCCGCACTCGACCGCGGAGCGACTCTTGTCCATGGTTCGGGCGGAGCTGCCGGGCACCTCCCTGCAGGCCGTCTACGGCGTGCTCGCGGCCTTCACGGGCGCCGGGATCGCCCGCAAGATCGAGCCGGCCGGCTCCCCGGCGCTCTTCGAACGCCGAGTCGGCGACAACCACCACCACATCGTCTGCACCCGCTGCAGCGCGGTGCACGATGTTGACTGCGCCGTGGGCGAATCACCCTGCCTGACGCCCTCGAACACCGCCGGGTTCACCGTGCGCACCGCCGAGGTCACCTACTGGGGACTCTGCCCCGACTGCCAGACCGCCACACTTTCCACGCTTTCCGCACCTGCACCGCTGTCGAACAAAGGAGCACGATGACTATCAAGCCCACCACCACGCAGACGGGAACGCCCGTCGCGAGCGACGAGCACTCCCTGACCGTCGGAACCGAGGGAGTCACTGCCCTGCACGACGTCTACCTGGTCGAGAAGCTCGCCCAGTTCAACCGCGAGCGGATCCCGGAGCGCATCGTGCACGCCAAGGGCGGCGGAGCGCACGGCGTCTTCGAGGTGACCGGCGACGTGTCCGCGTACACCCGTGCCGCGGTCTTCCAGCCCGGAACGACCACCGAGACCCTGCAGCGATTCTCCAGCGTCGCCGGCGAGCAGGGCAGCCCCGACACCTGGCGCGACGTACGCGGTTTCTCGGTGAAGTTCTACACCTCCGAGGGCAACTACGACATCGTCGGCAACAACACCCCGGTGTTCTTCATCCGGGACGGCATCAAGTTCCCCGACTTCATCCACTCACAGAAGCGCCTGCCGGGCTCCGGCCTGCGCGACGCGACCATGCAGTGGGACTTCTGGACCCTGTCGCCGGAGTCCGCGCACCAGGTGACCTACCTGATGGGCGACCGTGGACTGCCGCGCTCCTGGCGCGAGATGCCGGGCTTCGGCTCGCACACCTACCAGTGGATCAACGCTGCCGGCGAGCGCTTCTGGGTCAAGTATCACTTCACCTCCAATCAGGGCAACATCGAGATGGAGGGCTCGGAGGCCGAGCTGATCGCGGGCGCCGATGCCGATTACTACCGTCGCGACCTCTTCGACGCGATCGATGCTGGAAACTTCCCGTCCTGGGACGTCTCGGTGCAGATCATGCCGTATGAAGAGGCCAAGGCCTACCGGTTCAACCCGTTCGACATCACCAAGGTCTGGCCGCACGCGGACTACCCGCTGGTCAAGGTCGGTACGCACACGCTGAACCGCAACCCGGAGAACTTCTTCGCCGAGATCGAGCAGGCCGCGTTCTCCCCGGCGAACTTCGTGCCCGGCATCGCGGCGAGCCCCGACAAGATGCTGATGGCCCGCATTTTCTCCTACCCGGACGCCCAGCGTTACCGGGTCGGCACGAACTTCAACCAGTTGCCGGTGAACGCCGCGAAGGCACCCGTGAACAACTACTCGCAGGATGGCGCCGCCCGCTATCACTTCAACGCGACGGATGCCCCGAACTACGCTCCGAACTCGCTGGGCGGCCCCGCGGCCGACCCGCAGGCGGCAACCGACGGCAGCTGGGAAAACGACGGCGAGCTCGTGCGCGCCGCCGCGCAACTACGCAGCGAGGACAGCGACTTCGGCCAGGCGGGAACACTGTACCGCGAGGTCTACGACGACGCCGCCAAGGCGCGTTTCCTCGACACCATCACCGGGGCCATCAGTGGGGTGGAGCGTCCCGAGGTGACCGAGCGGGCGATCGCGTACTGGACCAGCGTCGACGCCGACCTCGGCGTGAAGCTGCGCGCGAACCTCGCGACCTGGGCAGAGGCGGACCTGCTGGCCGAGGCCGCAGCCGGCTACGCCGCCCCGTAGCAGCATCTGCTTGACCGAGAACGCCCGGCCTCTTCGAGGTCGGGCGTTCTCGTGTCCCACTCTCGTGTCCCACTCTCGTGTCCCACTCTCGTGTCCCACTCTCGTGTCCCACTCTCGTGTCCCACTCTCGTGTCCCGCTTTCTATCCGGTGCGCCGGTGGCCCGGCGTCAGCAGTAGAAGGCGCGCGTCGTGTCGGGCGCGACGATCGCCTTCACGACACCGCCCGGCTGAAGCAGGGCCACTCCGCCGAAGGCGGAGCCGTCCTCACCCCAGGGGGCACCGTCAGCCACCTTGTCGTAGACGAAGGGGCCTGAACCGTCGTTGTATTCATCGTGCGCCTGATCCTCCGGGAGCGCATCGAAGAACGCTTGGGCATTGTCGCCGACCGCGAATCCACCGCTGCTCCGAAGGGCTATTCCCGCTACGGAGGGGCCGCTGAACCTGACCGTAAACCCGATGGACGACACGGAGAGCATTGCGTCGTCCCAGACATAGTGGGTCGAAGGTGCATCGCAGGCTTCGTTCTGAGTCATCTCGGACTGGATCGGCGACGTTCCGAAGGCGTTCGTGAGCAATGCGATGGCCGTGTCGGGGCCGTCGTCCAAGACCGCGGTCTGCACGGTCTGCCCGTCGGGGGTCTGGCTGACCAGTCGGGAGCCGCTCATCACGATCGTCGACACGGTGGGCGCCGCGGCCTGCGTCGGCGTAGCCGTTGTCGTGGCCGGGGGAGTGGCCACCGCAGTGGCCTCCTCCGAGGCCGTCGGGGTGGACCCCGGTGTGGGGGTCGAGGAGCAGGCACTCAGCAGCAGTCCCGCCAGCACTGTCAGGGCGACGCCGCCCCGGATCCTGGACCGGGTCCGATCACCTGTTCCGGTGCGTTCGTTCATTGATTCCCCCGCTGGTTAACGTTTTCCCGCCTGATCAGGCCTGGCCCAAGGCTACTGCGCGGCGCCGGAGAGCACGGCCGCAAGGGCTGCGCGCAGCCGGGCATCCGCTTCGATGGAGACCTGCTTGATCTCCGGTTTCGTGCTGAGCTGCGCCATGATGGCCGGGTCGAGGGCTTCCACGGTGGTTTCACTGGCCCCCGCGTGGCGGCGCACGACCACGTTGCAGGGGAGCAGGGCGCCGATGCCCGGGTCGGCGGTCACGGCCCGCTGGGCCAGGGCGGGATTGCAGGCACCGAGAATCAGGTAGTCGCCGACGGCGTCGGCGGCCTCCTGGCCGAGCTTGGCGGCGAAGGTGGACTGCATGTTGATTTCGGTCAGTACGCCGAATCCCTGGTCGGCCAGTGCTTCCCGGGCCATCCGGACCGCTTCGTCGAACGAGACATTGACCGTGATGGTGTGTGCGTAGCTCATGCTCTTCCTCCACTGGGGTGACATTCACTCGGTTCATTCACTCGGTTCATTCACTCGGTGACATTCACTGGGGACCGCGACGCCCCCAGACCATCATGCGCGCCACCGGCCCGATCTGCCACCGTGAACGGGTGGATTCTCGTTAGGTCAGATATTTCATACGTGGGACATGCTTACCTCGACGGATGCGCCCGGCGCCCCCCGCGCCCCCCGCGTGAGCTGCCGGCCATCCGCGATCGAGGTTGCGCACGTGCTCCGGTTGTCGTCCCCATTCACCCGGGCCACTTTCACCGGCCCCGAGCTGCACCGGTTCGGCCACGAAGGAGCTCACGGTGGGCGCCCGAACCATACAGGTGCCGCGGCACGTCCGGCTCGTCGTGTGGCCAACTCAGGAGATCTGTCCGGGCCCTCCGGACATCCTTGCTGATCCTGCACTGCTCCGCACCGGCTGGTAACTGCGGGTGACGGATGTCCTGAGTTGGCCACACGCGCGCTTGGCCACCCTGACCAGAGGAGGCAGGACGCAGGGCGGCAAGGCCCATCGACCGGAGCCGTGGCGAGCCCGGTGCGCAGCCAAAGTTTCTCCCGTTTGGAGTTCCGCGCCGCGACCCGAACCCCGAACGAATTCGACGGAGAATTTTGGCCGGATCGGCCCAAAAAAGCGCGAGAAGTCGTTTCGAAACAAAATCTCCGTCGAATTCGTTCGATACCGGTAGCCTCGTGCAGAAGGCTCCGGCTAGGAGGCCAGAGGCGCCGAGTGCGCGGCGACCAGCGCTGAACTCTGCTCCCAGAGGGCGGTGGCCAGCTGGGAGTCGTAGGCCTGCTTGTTCGCCTTCTGGATGCGGCGTTTCTCGTAGTACTCGCCCGATGCCCAGTCGGTGC
Source organism: Cryobacterium sp. TMT3-29-2 (assembly GCF_004564305.1). Classification (NCBI taxonomy): domain Bacteria; kingdom Bacillati; phylum Actinomycetota; class Actinomycetes; order Micrococcales; family Microbacteriaceae; genus Cryobacterium; species Cryobacterium sp. TMT3-29-2. The sequence continues at coordinate 1,494 of NZ_SOGK01000038.1, read as the reverse complement.
CCGGCATCGCGGTGGCCAGCCAGACCAGGGTGTCGGCTCCCTGTTCAGCGCCGAGCAGCAGGCGTTTGAGCGGAGTCTGGTAGATGAGGCGCATGAGGGTCGTCGACCCGGTGGAGAAGCTCGTTGCCACCACGCCGGGGTGGAAGGCTGCAGTGGTGAGTCCCTCGTCGCTGTAGCGGCGGTGGAGTTCCCTGGTGAAGAGGATGTTCGCAAGCTTGGCGTCGCCGTACGCCTTGTTCGCGGAATACTTCGTCTCGCCCTGCAGATCGTCGAGGTCGATCTTCCCAAAGAGCTGGTTGGCGGCGCTGGACGTGTTGATCACTCGGGCCTGGCTGGCGACCAGCCGGTCCATCAGCAAGGTGGTGAGCAGGAAGGGGGCCAGGTGGTTGACCTGGAAGGTCTTCTCATGGCCGTCGACGGTGATTTCACGTTCGCCCATGATGCCGCCGGCGTTGTTGGCGAGCACGTCGATGCGCGGGTAGCGCTCCTGCAACTCGGCGGCGAGGGTGCGCACCTCGTCGAGGCAAGAGAAATCGGCCACGAGGAAGTCGGCGCCGAGTGACTCGGCGACTGCCGCGGTCTTGTCGGGCGATCGGCCCACGATCACGACGTGGTCGCCGGACCGGCTCAGGGCTCGGGCGGCGGCGGCGCCGATTCCGTCGCTGGCGCCGGTGATCACGATAGTGCGTGCGGTCATTCTTGGTCCCCCTGGGTTATTGACATGGGTGTTGTTCGACTTCTGGACTACGAGACATAGCCGCCCTGTGCGAGGCCGGCCTCGATTTCAAAACGGTTCCGCAGCGGATTGCGGCCGGCCACCAGGTAGAGCAGTGGGAAGACCATGCCGAATCGCTGCCACTGGCGTTTGTGCACGGCCTCGTGTTCGAGGATGGCCGTCGACACGTTCTGGTTGGTCAGGTAGCAGCCGCCGACACAGGATCCGCCGCGACCGAATGACCAGGCAGGCATCCCTCGGAAGACGATGAGGCCGCTTCGGCGCTCGACCTTACCGGTGCTCCAGATCGACCCCCAGATCACGCCGACCGTGGTGGCGTAGAGGTAGCCGGCCCGGCTGATGGGGGAGTCGAAGAGGATGCGGCGCACCCACCCAGCGTAGGCGGATCTCACGACAGAACCCTGAGTTTCCCATGAGCGCTCTCATCGGACCAGAACCTGTTTTCTGTTCGATTGAATCAATTTGAGAGTGTACGTACTCAAGATGATTTGTTCTCTTCAGGCTGGGTGATCCGGATGGTCCAGGGTGCAGTGCAGATCATGGCCCCACCCTGGCCGGAGACCGGGGTGCGCACATGGCGCAACGTGACCAAGTCCCGCACCCGGATGGCCGACGCGGTCGAGTGGACGAACGTGACCCGGGACGACGACTAGGTGTAACTCCCAGAGACCTTGTGAACGCGGTTGATGGGTGGGGTGTTTCCGATGCCGCTGTGGGGTCTGTGGTGATTGTAGTCATGGACCCACTGCTGGTAGGTG
>NZ_SOGK01000077.1:0-9357 GCF_004564305.1 Cryobacterium sp. TMT3-29-2 | reverse complement strand
TGCCAGCCGCGCTGCGCGGGTGCTGCGCGGATGCTGCGCGGATGCTGCGCGGGCGCTGCGCCGGTGCCGCGCCGCTGCGCGCGTGGCGTGCCATACGCGCAGCGGCGCAGAATGCGCGGGGGGAGGGGTCAGGAGGCAGACTGGTCCCATGGCGCGAGCGAGGATTGACGACGGCGTGGGACGCGAGGCGGTGCGCGAGTACGCGGCCCACCAGGGGGAGGCGAGCCGGGACATCCGAGCCCTCGCTGTTCGCTACACGCTGCAGCTGCTCGCCGAACAGGCCACCGGCAACACCCTCGAGGTGCGCGTGCCGCCGTTCGGAGCGGTGCAGTGCATCGCGGGGCCGCGCCACACCCGCGGCACACCGCCCAACGTCGTCGAAACGGATGCCCCCACCTGGCTCGCCCTCGCCACCGGCACCCTCTCCTGGGCCGATGGCATCGCGACCGGGCGCATCGCCGCGTCCGGCCAGCGCGCCGACCTCGTGGGGCACCTGCCCCTGCTCTGAGCGTCTAGTTCGGGGGTTCCGGGTCCTCCCCCCGGCGGGGCGTCGAGTTCGATGGTTCCGGTCGAGTTCGACGCGCGCACCTCTCGAAGTCGACCGAAAGTGTCGGACTCGGCGAGAGTCGCCTCGGTGTGCCTCGGCGAGAGTCGCCTCGGTGCGCCTCGGTGTGGTGCGCCTCGGTGTGGTGTGGGGACGTGCGCGGGTCGGGGACGGGGTCGCGGGACCGGCGGTCAGGCGAGGATCGCGGCGACCTCGGCGAGGGTCGGCATCGAGGTGGTGCCTCCGGGCCGGCTGACCGAGACGGATGCCGCGACCGTCGCCCAGCGCACGGCATCGATCATCTCCGCTTCGGTGATGCCCCCCGCCCGGAGTGGCTCTGCCCGGCCTGCCCATCCGCGCGGCGCCCCGGCCGCCAGCCGGGCCACCAGCACGCCCACAAAGGTGTCGCCGACGGCGGCGCGGTCGACGGCCTGTACCGGCCTGGCCGGAGCGAGGCCGAGCACGGCGCCGTCGAAGGCGACCACGGCGCCCTCCGCACCCAGGGTGACGATGGCCCACGTTCGTCCGGCACTCAGAAGCTCGGCCGCGCGAACCGGGTCGCTCTCACCCGTGAGCGCGGCGGCCTCGTGCTGGTTCGGCACGATCAGGTCGACCAGGTCGAGGAAGCCGTCCGGCAGCGCGATCACCGGTGCCGGAGCGAGCACGGTGAACGCCCCGGCCGACCGGGCCGCGGCCAGCCCCTCGGCCAACACCGAAACGGGCAGCTCGCACTGCAGCACCAGGAACGCCGCGCGTTCGATCGTGTCGTGCTGAGCGCGGCTCAGCCCGGTGAGCGCCGCGTTGGCCCCGGAGACGACGACGATCGCGTTCTCGCCCGAATCCACGACGGAGATATGGGCGGTGCCGGTCGGCTCCGACGAGGAAGACGAGGAACACCGGGACGTCGACTCCAGTCCCTCATGATCGATTCCCTCACGCGTCAGCACCAGCCGCAGCTGCGCGCCGTGCACGTCCTCTCCCACCATTCCGAGGAAGTCCACGACGGCGCCCAGCCGGGCCGCCGCGACCGCCTGGTTCACCCCGGCGCCGCCCGGCACGGCGCTGAAGCCTGAGCCGGACATCGTCTCGCCCGGTCGGGGCAGCCGGGCCTGTCGAACAATGAGGTCCATGGTCGCGCTTCCGAGTACCGCAATCCTGTTCATCGGGACAGTCTCGCATCCGTGTGGTCAGGGTCGACGTGGACCGGTCAACACACAGCCGAAGTCGCGATCGATCGTGTCAGAATAGCGGAGTGAACTCAGACCAACAGCCCGAGCAGCAGCCCGAATCCGGCGCCGGCGAGAGTGCCGGCGAATCGGTCGTCGACAAGTCCACCGTCACCGTGCGGCGCTCACCCCGCTTCTTCAACTTCATGCTTCTCGGCGCGCTGATCGGTGCGATCGCCGCCCTGGTGCTCACGGTCGTGTTCCCCGAGAACGCCGAGTTCGGGGCCACCCAGGTCTTCGGGTTCCTCTTGCTCGCCTTCGTCACGTTCGGCGTCACCCTGGGTGCCGTCGTCGCGATCATCATCGACCGAGTCAACTCCCGCCGCGGAAAGACGGTCGTCGTCGATAGAATGGAACCTCTCGGGCCAAGCGATTCCGAGGATCCGGATGCCGCAACCGACTCGTCGAATTCCGGCCGGGACTAGGTCACCCCCCCAACTTTCAGCACACATTCCCCGAGCACTGATAGTAGAAGAGGCACCGATTTGGCTGGCGGCGACGGACTATTAAGTCACGATTTACTTCCCGGAGAGAAGGGGCCGCAGGATGCCTGCGGCGTCTTCGGCGTCTGGGCTCCCGGCGAAGAGGTGGCCAAGCTCAGCTACTTCGGCCTCTACGCCCTGCAGCACCGCGGTCAGGAATCGGCCGGGATCGCCACGAGTGACGGCTCGAAGATCCTGATCTACAAGGACATGGGCTTAGTCTCCCAGGTCTTCAACGAGGCGGCGTTGAGCACCCTGATCGGCCACATCGCCGTCGGGCACACCCGCTATTCCACCACCGGCTCGTCGAGCTGGCAGAACGCCCAGCCCACCCTGGGCCGCACCTCGGGCGGCACGGTCGCCCTCGGCCACAACGGCAATCTCACCAACACGGCCGAGCTGCTGCAGCTCGTGCACGAGCGGTACCCGAAGGTGGAGGGTGAGCTCGCCCGCGGCAACACCACCGACACCGCCGTGATCACCGCCCTGTTCACCGGCGACCTCGACCACACCCTCGAGGCCACGGCACTCGAGGTTCTGCCGCGCCTGCGCGGTGCCTTCTGCCTGGTCTTCATGGACGAGACCACGCTCTACGCCGCCCGCGACCCGCAGGGGGTGCGCCCGCTGGTTCTGGGCCGCCTCGAACGCGGCTGGGTCGTCGCGTCCGAAACCGCCGCCCTTGACATCGTGGGCGCCAGCTTCGTGCGCGAGGTCGAGCCGGGCGAACTGATCACGATCGACGAGGACGGACTGCGCACGCAGCGTTTCGCCGAGGCGAAGCCCGCCGGCTGCGTGTTTGAGTACGTCTACCTGGCCCGGCCCGACACCACCATCGCCGGCCGCGGCGTGCACGAGGCACGGGTCGAGATGGGTCGCCGCCTCGCCCAGGAGTACCCGGTCGAGGCCGACCTCGTGATCCCGACCCCCGAGTCCGGAACGCCGGCCGCGATCGGCTACGCGCAGGCCTCCGGAATTCCGTTCGGCCAGGGCCTGGTGAAGAACTCCTATGTGGGGCGCACCTTCATCCAACCGTCGGAGACCATCCGCCAGCGCGGCATCAAGCTCAAGCTCAACCCGCTCAAGGCCGTGATCAAGGGCAAGCGGCTGATCGTCGTCGACGACTCGATCGTGCGCGGCAACACCCAGCGCGCCCTGGTCAGCATGCTGCGGGAGGCCGGCGCCGCCGAGGTGCACGTGCGCATCTCGAGCCCGCCGATCACCTGGCCCTGCTTCTACGGCATCGACTTCGCCTCCCGCGCAGAACTCATCGCGACCGGCCTCGGCGTCGACGAGGTGCGCCAGGCCATCGGCGCCGACTCGCTCGGCTACCTCTCGCCGGAGGGCATGATCGCCGCCACCGAGCAGCCGCCCGAACGCCTGTGCACCGCCTGCTTCACCGGGGTCTACCCGATCCCGCTGCCCGACTCGGCGCACCTGGGCAAGAACCTGTTGGAACGCCCGGCCGCCGCCTCGAACGGATGCGACCCCGGCCCCGACTCGGAACTCGAACCCCTGCTCGACTCCGCGAAGTCTTTGCGCCCAGGAACCCAGCACGAAGAAGCCCTGGTCAAGCAGGGCAAGTCCCCGATCGGTGACCCAGGAAGACAAGAATGAGCAACGCATCCTATGCGGCCGCCGGCGTGGACACCACGGCCGGCGACCTCGCCGTCTCCCTGATGAAGGAGGCCGTGTCGAACACGCACGGCCCCGAGGTGCTCGGCGGGTTCGGCGGTTTCGCCGGCCTCTATGACGTCTCCTTCCTCACCAGTTACAAGCGCCCGCTGCTGGCCACGTCAACGGATGGCGTGGGCACCAAGGTCGCGATCGCCCAGGCCATCGACAAGCACGACACGATCGGCCAGGACCTCGTGGGCATGGTCGTCGACGACATCATCGTGGTCGGGGCCCGCCCGCTCTTCATGACCGACTACATCGCCTGCGGCAAGGTGGTGCCCGAGCGGATCGCCGACATCGTCGCGGGCATCGCCCGGGCCTGCGCCGCCACCGGAACGGCCCTTGTCGGCGGCGAGACCGCCGAGCACCCCGGCCTTCTCGGCGTGGACGACTACGACGTAGCCGGCGCCGCGACCGGAGTGGTGGAGGCCGACCAGGTCCTCGGCGCGGAGAAGGTGCGCCACGGCGACGTCGTCGTGGCGCTGGCCTCCTCCGGGCTGCACTCCAACGGCTACTCGCTCGTGCGGCACATCCTCGCTCGACACGGCATCGGCTACACCGACACGTCCGCCGAACTCGGCGGCGTGGTCGGCGAGGTTCTGCTCGAGCCGACGCGGCTCTACACCGGGCCGCTGCTCAGCGTGCTCTCCGACCCGGAGTTGTCCGGCGTCGTGCACTCGCTCAGCCACGTCACCGGCGGCGGCATCGCGGCGAACCTCGCCCGCGTGCTCCCGCTCGGCGCCTGGGTCGAGGTCGACCGGTCCACCTGGTCGCCGGCACCGGTCTTCCGGGTGCTCAGCGAACTGGCCGGTTCCTCGCTCGAGAGCTCGGAAGGCACCTGGAACCTGGGCGTCGGCATGTTCGCCGTCGTCGCGGCCGGATCGGCGTCATCCGTCATCGCGCGCCTCGCCGCCGAGGGCGTGCCGGCCTGGGTCACCGGCCGCGTGTCGACCGCCCCGCGCGATTTCACGGGCTTCGAGCAGGGCGCCAAGGGCGTCAACGGTGGCGCCGTGCGTCTGGTCGGCGGTTACGCGGCGTAATGATCCACCCACCGTGTAGGGGACACGTGCGCGAAAAAGGCCGCCATCGGTGAAGCGATGGCGGCCTTTTTCGCGCACGCGCAGATGCCGGCGACCGCCGGCCAGCGCAGGCGGAGCCGAGAGTCAGCGGAGCCGGGAGTCAGCGGAGCCGAGAGTCAGCGGAGCCGGGAGTCAGCGGAGCCGGGAGTCAGCGGAGCCGGGAGTCAGCGGAGCCGGGAGTCAGCGGAGCCGGGAGTCAGCGGAGCCGAGAGTCAGGCGGAGCCGAGAGTCAGCGGAGCCGGGAGTCAGGCGCGCTTCTGCTCGTCTTCGGTGGCGTAGTGGTCGACGTACTGGTCGTCGTCTTCGTCGTCTTCGTCGTCTTCGTCGGTGTCAGCGTCTTTGCCCGGCTTGCCGGCCTCGTACTCCGGCCACTTCGCCAAGTCTTCGTCGAGTCGCGGGTCGCTGACCGGATGTCCGGTGAGCTCGCGTTCAAGCGCGTTGTAATTGGTGTCCGGGCTGAAGTACTTCAGCTCACGGGCAACCTTGGTGTGCTTTGCTTTTTGACGGCCGCGCCCCATGCGAGACCCCCTAACGATGCCAGGCCGGGTGAGAGAAACGTCTCCCGGGAGTTGCCGAATATGGTGAAAACTAGCCGTCAGTTTAGCATGGCGGGCCGAACGGGCCACGGATGCGGATCATGGGCAGCGGTTCGCCGAACACGTTCACAATCAGCGTTCACTCACTGTACCTCAGCGGAAGAGGAGGTAGCCCGCACCGCAGACCCCGAACCCGAGCAGAAGAGTGCCGATCAGGTTGACCATGCCTGCTCGCCGGCGTCCGGTGAGCACCAATTCGACGGTCTCCACGCTCCAGGTGCTGAACGTGGTGAGACCGCCGCAGACCCCGGTCAACAGGATCAGCCGCACATCGTCGGACACCGCGGCGCGCTCGGCGAGACCGAGCACGACACCGCCGATCAGCGACCCGGACACGTTCACGACCAGCACCCCCAGCGGCAGCCGGCCGGGACCGACGGGCAGGGCGCGCGAGACGACGAAGCGCACGACCGCCGCCGCGCCGCCGGCGATGAGTACGCCGAGGACCAGCCAGGCGTTCATGGGGTGCCCCCGGCATCCGGGATCTCCGGCAGCACGCGGTGCAGGGCACCGAGCCGGAGGCCGAGGGCTGCGGCACCGAACCCGAGCAGCAGGGTAGCCGCCAGGTAGCCCCAGCCGAGCGCCGGGAACCCGGCCGCACCGAGCGCCACGAGGGAGACCATCACGGCGGAGTAGGTGGTGAATGACCCGAGCAGCCCGGTGCCGAGGGTGGCCTTGACCCAGGCCGGCAGCCCCGGGCGGGTCCACAGGCCGGCCACCAGCCAACCGAGCACGAACGCGCCGATCGTGTTGGCGATCAGCGTGCTCGCCGGGAAGGCGGTGTCGGCGTGGGGGAGAGCCAGGTCGATGCCGAGCCGGAGGCCCGTTCCGACCGTGCCGCCGAGGAAGACGGCGGGGGCGAGGCGCATCCGCTACTTCCGCTTGCGGCGGCGGGCGGCCGACGGCCGGGATTTCGGCGGAACCGTGCCGACGACGGGCGTGGGCCGGATCGGGATGTCCTTGGTCGCCGGTGCGAGCGGGCGGCGCGGGATCGGGCGGGGACGCACGGGCTCGCCGCGGCGGTCCTGGCCGGGCACGGGCCGGGACCGCCGGCCGTAGATGAGCTCCGAGGAGTCGAGCAGCCACGGCACGAGGGCGATCGTGACGCCGTGCACGAGCATGAGCTTCTGGCGCAGTCGCCGGGCCTTGTGGTTGTGAAGCAGGCCCTCCCACCAGTGCCCCACGATGTAGATCGGGGTGTAGACGGTGACGACCTCGGAGCCGTGGTCCTCGCGCCGGTCCTTGATGTAGCTGATCAGCGGCCAGCTGATGTCCCGGTAGGGGGACTGAACGATGCGCAACGGAACCTGGATGTTCTGTTGCACCCAGGCGCGTTTGAGCGCCTTGGTCTCGTCGACGTCGACGGAGATGTGCACGGCCTCGATGCTCTCGTGGCGGGCGGCAATCGCGTAGTCCAGCGCCTTCAGCACGGGCTTCTGCATCTTGCCGACCAGCACGATCGCGTGGTCGCCCGAGGAACCGAACGTGGTGTCGGCATCCACTTCGATTTCCTTGGCGACGTCGCGGTAGTACCGGTTGACGCCGAGCATGAGGGTGAACAAGACGGGCATCAGCACGAAGACGAGCCAGGCGCCGTGGGTGAACTTTGTGATCGTGACCACGATCAGCACCACGCCGGTGAGCAGAGCGCCGAAGCCGTTGATCGACAGGCTGGCGATGATGGATGCCCGGTTCGGTGGGTTGGTCTTCAGGAGGGTCAGCCAGTGCCGCACCATGCCGGTCTGCCCGAGCGTGAAGGAGACGAAGACGCCGATGATGTAGAGCTGGATCAGCACGGTCAGATTGGCCTGGTAGATGACCAGGATGATGCAGGCGAAGAGGGCCAGCAGGAGCACGCCGTTGGAGTAGATCAGGCGGTCACCGCGGGTGCTGAGCGATTTCGGGGCGTAGGAGTCTTTGGCGAGCACCGAGCCGAGCAGCGGGAATCCGTTGAACGCCGTGTTGGCGGCCAGCAGCAGCACGGCCGCCGTCGCGGCCTGCAGCACGAAGAACATGATCGAGTTGTTGCCGAAGGTGGCGGCCGCGATCTGGGCGATCAGGCTGCGCTGCGGGGAGGTCGCGCACTCCTCCCAGCCGATCAGGTCGCACGGGTTCTCCGCGTAGTGCACCTTCGAGAACAGGGCCAGCGCGGTCAGGCCGACGAAGAGCGTGATGGCGATGCCGCCCATGAGCACCAGTGTGCGCTGGGCGTTCTTGACCTTCGGATGCTTGAACGCCGGCACCCCGTTGGCGATCGCCTCGACGCCGGTGAGCGCGCTGCACCCACTCGCGAAGGAGCGCAGAAGTAGCAGGATGAACGCCGACTGGGCCAGGCTCTGGGCCTCCACGTCGTAGTTCGCCGACTCGGCCATCGGGGTGTCGCCGAGGGCGACCCGGGTGAGGCCCACGACGACCATCAGCAGCACGCTGGCGATGAACAAGTAGGTGGGGAAGGCGAAAGCCTTGCTCGACTCGTGCACGCCGCGCAGGTTGACCGCCGCGAGCAGGATCACGAAGAAGACCGCGAACTCCACCCGGAACGGCGCCAGGCCCGGCAGTGCGGAGATGATGTTGTCAACGCCGCTGGCCACCGACACGACCACGGTCATCACGTAGTCGACGAGCAGGGCGGACGCGACGACGAGCCCGGCCTTTTCACCGAGATTCTTGTGGGCGACCTCGTAGTCCCCGCCGCCGGACGGGTAAGCCTTGATCAGCTGGCGGTACGACGCGACGACCACGACGAGCAGCAGCACGACGCACGCCGCGACCCAGGGCGCGAAGCTGAGAAAGGCCAGCCCACCGAGCGTCAGGATCATCAGGAGCTCCTGCGGAGCGTACGCGACGCTCGACAGCGGATCACTCGCGAAGATGGGGAGGGCGAGGTGCTTGGGCAGCAGCTGGCCGTCGAGCTTTTCGGTCGAGAGCGGGTCGCCGATGATCCACCGTTTCGGTGAACGTGTTTCTGGTGCCTGGGGGGCTCCCTCTGGTGTCACGAGGGACGACATTACTCCCTTGGATTCCCCTGTCAAATCCATGGGAGACGGCCGCCGCGCGGGCGTGTCGGGCTCGTGTGGTCAGACCGTGTGTCAATCCTCGATGACCGATGACCGATGACCGATGACCGATGACCGATGACCGATGACCGATGACCGATGACCGATGTGCCGCGCGCGGCGCCGGGGATCGGTGAGCCGCGATCGCTGTCGGTCATCATGCGTACTGATAACCGTTCGGGGGTGCGCACCCACATGCGCCACCCCACTGCCGCGGAGATCGCGGCCCTCCCCGACGGTCCCTACACCGCGCTACCGGTTCAGGGCGGTCAGGATGTCCGCGCGCACCTCGACCAGGCGGGCCCGCAGTTCCGGCACGAGGCCGGCCGGCACGCCCGAACGTGTGGCGGCCTGGCGCAGGTCGGCCCGCAGCTGCTGCCGAAACTCGTTCAGCACCAGATCGGCCTCGTGCAACGCCCGGTTGGACTCGAGACGCGGGTCGGGCGTCGATGAGGCGGTGGATCCCGTGTTCTCTTCGGTTCCGGCGCGTGCGCCCGCTCCGCCGTCCGCGGTGTCCGGTGTGCCGCCGGTCGCGTCCGCTTCCGCTGCACCGGTGTGCCATCCTGTGGCGCCTGATCTGGCGCCTGATGTGGCGCCTGATGTGGCGCCTGATGTGGCGCCTGATGCGGCGGCTGATGCGGCTGCCGCACCGGCTCGCGCCCCGGCGGCGGCACCGGCTGCCGCGCCTGCCGCGGCGCCG
>NZ_SOGK01000124.1:0-8478 GCF_004564305.1 Cryobacterium sp. TMT3-29-2 | reverse complement strand
GGCGGCGGCGGCGACGCCGGCCGACGCTGCTGACGCACCTGCTGCTGCCGCGAGCCCGGCTGCCGCCCCGGCGGCCGAGGCTACCTCCGCGAGCCCGGCACCGGTGGCCGATCCGGCACCGGCATCGTCTCCGGCCGCCGAAAATGTCGTCGAGACTAACGCCGGGATTAACGCCGGAACCGGTGAGCGTCTCTTCGCCTCACCGCTGGTGCGCAAGCTCGCACGGGAAAACCACCTCGACCTGAGCCAGGTGCGCGGCACGGGACCCGGCGGGCGCATCATCCGCTCGGATACCGACGCCCTGCTCTCGCAGGCGACCGCACCCGACTCCGCCGCCGCGCCCAGCGTGCCCGTGGCCTCTCCCGTCGCCACGCCGGCTGCCGCAGCATCACCGGACACCGTCGACAAGCGCGCATCCGAGGCTGTCCCACTGAGTAACATGCGCCGCATCATCGCGCGGCGGCTGGGTGAGAGCGCCCGCACCGTCCCGCACTTCTTCGTCACCGGAGCGGCGGATGCCGAGAACCTGGTGCAGCTGCGCACCGAGTTGAACGCGCAGCTCGTTCTGGCCGGTCGGCCGAAGGTGAGCATCAACGACCTGCTGATTCGGGCGAGCGCGCTCGCCCTGCGCGAGCACCCCGAGGTCAACGCGTCCTACATCGACGATTCGAGCGGCGAGATGTTGGTGCACCACCGGGTCAACATCGGTGTGGCCGTCGCCTCGGGCCACGGCCTCGTTGTTCCCGTGATCGAGGACGCGGACCAGAAGACGGTCAGCCGGCTCGGCACGGAGGCCAAGCACCTCGTCGGCCTGGCCAATGCCAAGAAGCTCACAGCCGGTCAGATGTCGGGCGGCACGTTCACCATCAGCAACCTCGGCATGTTCGGGGTGGAGCAGTTCACCGCGATCATCAACCCGCCCGAAGGGGCGATCCTGGCCGTCGGCGGCACCGCCCGCGAGGCGGTCGTGGTCGGGGACGAGATCGTCGCCCGTCACCGGATGCGCTACACCCTGTCCGCCGACCACCGGATCATCGACGGCGCCGTGGCTGCGCGGTTCCTGCAGACGCTGACCCGTCTGATCGAGAACCCGTGGACGATCATCGCCTGATCACCCGGCACGCCTGATCTCGGCGAGGGGAGTCGGTCTCGCGAGGGTGCCCGTTCCGGTCGAGAGTGACCTGAGGAACGGGCACCCTGCGGTGAGCGGATGCTGCTACGCGCTGACCAGCATCCGTTCGATCACGGAGGTGAAGAAGGTGATCCCGTCGGTGCCGCTGCGCATGGCGTCGTCGGTGTCGGGGCCGAAGCCGGGCTCGACCGCGTGCTCGGGGTGCGGCATCAGGCCGACGACGTTACCGCGCGCGTTGCTGATGCCGGCAATGTCGTTGAGGGAACCGTTCGGGTTCATGCCGACGTAGCGCACGACCACGCGGCCCTCACCCTCGAGGCGCTCGAGCGTGTCGGCGGAGGCGATGAAGCCGCCCTCGCCGTTCTTGAGCGGGATGGTGATCTCCTGGCCGGCCGCGAAACCGCCGGTCCAGTCGGTGAGGGCGTTCTCGACGCGCAACCCCTGGTCGCGACAGATGAACGAGCCGTGGTCGTTGCGGATCAGGCCACCCTCGAGAAGGTGCGCCTCGGTCAGCATCTGGAAACCGTTGCAGATGCCGAGCACGGGCATGCCGCCGTTCGCAGCGCTGATGACCTCGGCCATGATCGGCGAGAGGCTCGCGATGGCGCCGCAGCGCAGGTAGTCGCCGTAGCTGAACCCGCCGGGCAGCACGAGCGCGTCGACGTCGTGCAGGTCGTGCTCACCGTGCCAGAGGGCGACAGGCTCGGCGCCGGCCAGACGGATGGCGCGCGCGGCGTCGCGATCGTCGAGCGAACCGGGGAACGTGACGACGCCGATGCGCATCAGTGCGTCTCTCCGGCCGGTGCCTCGAGCACGTGGATGCCGACGACATCCTCGATCACGGAGTTGGAGAGCACGGTGTCGGCGAGTTCCTGCACCTCGGCGAGCACGGCGTCATCGACGTGGCCGTCGACGGTGATCTCGAACCGCTTGCCCAGGCGAACGCTGGTGAACCGGGTCTTGCCGAGGCGACCCAGGGCGCCGGCGACGGCCTTCCCCTGCGGGTCGAGCAGCTCGGCCTTGGGCATAACTTCTACGACGATTGTTGGCATAGCTCACTCCGGAGACGTCGGGGGGTGGATGCCACGATTCTACAGGCCGACCCCCGGGGCCCCGAGCGCACCGGCGGCACCGGCGCCCAGGCCGCTACCGAGACCCGTGCCGTTGCCGCCCGCGAGCCCGCTCTGCCCGAGCAGCACGCCGCGCAGCACGTCCCGGATCGCGGCGACCCCCTCGAAGGTCTCCACGAAGCTCGTGCTCAGCGGGGAGAGGCCGATGCGCAGGGCGTCGGGCGTGCGGAAGTCGGGGATCACGTCGTGCTCCCACAGGATCTGCGTCACCTGCAGCATGGCGGGATGGTTCACGGTCAGGTGACCGCCGCGGTGCGTGGGCTCCCGAGGCGACGATACGGTCACGCCCATCGGCGCGAGCCAGGCGTCCACGAGGGTCAGCGCGAATTCGGTCAGCGCCACTGACTTGGCTCGCAACGAGTCGATGCCGGCCTCCTCGATCATCGCGATCGAATCCTGCATGGCCAGCATCCCGACGATCGGCGGGGTTCCGCTCATGAAACGACGGATGCCGTCGGCCGGCACATACCCCGGGCCCATCGTGAAGACATCCTTCGTTCCCATCCAGCCTTGAATCGGCTGGGTGAGCACGTCCTGCAGGTCGCGGCGCACATAGGCGAACGCGGGGGCGCCGGGGCCGCCGTTCAGGTATTTGTAGGAGCAGCCGACGGCCAGGTCCACGTCGCACAGGTCGAGCTCGACCACCACGGAGCCGACCGAGTGGCTGAGGTCCCAGAGCACGAGGCCGCCCGCGGCGTGCACCACCGTGGTGATCGCGCGCATGTCGGCGAGGAACCCGGAGCGGTAGGCAACGTGACTGAGCAGCACGAGCGCGGTCTGCGGGCCCACGGCCTGCCGCACCTGCTCCACGGTGACGCCGCTCGCGGGGTCGGAGTGGATCCAGCGGAGCGTCATGCCTCGTTCGGCCGCGACGCCCTCGAGCAGGTAGCGGTCGGTGGGGAAGTTGTCGGTGTCGAGCACGATCTCGGTGCGCATCGGTTCCGTGTCGACTCGGAGGTAGTCGACTGCCGCCCGCGCCAGCTTGTAGAGCAGCACGGTGGTGGAGTCGCCGACGAAGACCTGGCCGGGTCCGGCTCCGAGGGCGGCGCGGCCGATGTCGTCGCCGATCTTCAGCGGCAGGTCCATCCAGGCCTCGTCCCAGCCGCGGATCAGCCGGGTGCCCCAGTCATGGGTGAGGAACTCGGTGATGCGGGCCACGCTGGCACGGAGGGGGCGGCCGAGGGAGTTGCCATCGAGGTAGGCGACGGGGTTCGGGGTATGCCCCGCCGCGCCGGTCGCTCCGGCGGCCGCGGTGGCGGGATCGATGCCGACGAACTGCCGCCGGTAGTGCCCGAGTCCGTCGATGCGGTCCATCCGGCGGGCGAAGGCGAGGTGGGCATCCTGGCTGCCGTTGCCGGCGGGGCTGATGTCGGTGCTGGGGGTCATCTGGATTCCTCGAGGTCGAACGGATGATGGGCAGCGCTCTCGCAGCGATGCGCGCTTCCCGGGGAGTCGCCGACACCGTGCCGCGCTGGAAGTATCCCACCCGCGCGGGGGGCGGCGCGAGTGCGGCCGGGTGCGCGGCTCGGTGTGCGGCTCGGTGTGCGGTCTGCGGTGCGGTCGCCGGCGCGGCAGCGGATGCGCGCCGTGGTGCGGTCAGGCATGCGGTGGGGCGAGGTCGGTCGGGCTGACCGCGCGGGCGGTGCAGAGCCAGCCGCTGAACGCGGACGGGTCGACCGGGCGCTCGCCGCGCAACACGGTGACCAGTCGCCCGCCGACACCCGCCGGGCCGCGCAGCACGGTCCGGAAGCCCCCAAGGTGCTCCATGGTCAGGCTCCCCAGCACGTCGTCGCGGCTCAGCCCGGCGCCGAGCAGCGCATCGATCTCCCGTCGGTTCAGCCCCACCGGCAACGGGCCGTTGCCGAGGTCGGTGCCATAGAGCACCTGCCCGCCGGCGCGGTGGAAGCGGCGCAGATTCTCGACCGCGCGATCGAAGTCATCGGTCGGCTCGCCCCAGCCGTGGATGTCCAGGGTGCTGATCCACGCCATCCGCCCGGCCATAGCCGCGATCAGCTCGTCGTCGAGCCGCTCGCTGAACGGCGTGTGCGCCAGGGCGTCCACCCCGGCTTCGAACGCGCGGAGCGCCTGGCCGGCCCCTTCGGCGTGGGCGAGCACCGGGGCCCCGCGGTCGTGGGCGTGCCGGGCGATGGCCGCGAGCACCTCGGGTGGCAGTACCGGGCCGGCGTCGCCGTTCAGCGTCACCTTGATCACGGATGCCCCGAGCTCCAGCTGGTCATCGACGGCTGCCGCGGCATCCGTGGCCTGGGCCACGAAGCGCACGCTCCCGGCCGGGGCCCAGGACCGTTCGCTCGGGTAGCCGCCCGGCGCGGCGAGGAACGCTCCCGCGAACACGGCTGCCGGCTGCGCTGCACCCGGGGAGCCCTGCGGCGTCCATCCACCGAGGTCGAGCACGCGCGCAATCCCGCCCGCGGTGAGCGGCGCCGGGTCGATCAGCGCGAAGTGCACATGCGCGTCGAGGAAGCCCGGCAGCACGGTGTCACTCACCGGTCTGGTCTCAGGTTCCGAGTTCGGTGCGCACGGCGAACAGCTCGGGGAAGAAGGTCAGCTCGAGCGCCTTCTGCAGGAAGGCCGCGCCGCTCGATCCGCCTGTGCCGGACTTCATGCCGATGATGCGCTGCACGGTCTTGAGGTGCCGGAACCGCCAGAGCTGGAAGTTGTCCTCCAGGTCGACGAGCTCCTCGCAGGCCTCGTAGGCACCCCAGTGCTCGCCCGCGTTCTCGTAGATCCCGCGGAAGGTGGCCACGAGTTCCGGGTGCAGCACCCACGCCTCGGTCACGTCGCGCCCCCGCACGGATGCCGGAATCGCGAACCCCTGCCGGTGCAGGTAGCGCAGGAACTCGTCGTAGATGCTGGGGGCTTCGAGCATCTCGGAGAGGAGCGCGTGGGCATCCGGGTCGCTCTCGAACACGCTCAGCATGCGCCGGTTCTTATTGCCGAGCGCGAATTCAACGGCCCGGTACTGGTACGACTGGAAGCCGGAGGAGCTGCCCAGGAAGTGCCGGAATTCGGCGTATTCGCTGGGCGTGAGCGTGGCCAGAACCGACCACTGCTCGGTCAGGGTGCGCTGGATGTGCTTGACCCGGGCGATGCATTTGAGAGCCGGGGCGATCTGGTCCTGGCGCAGGAACGCGGTTGCGGCGCGCAGCTCGTGCAGCACGAGCTTGAGCCAGAGCTCGGTGGTCTGGTGCTGGATGATGAACAGAAGCTCGTCGTGGTGCTCGGGCGCGCTGACCGGTTTCTGGGCACTGAGCAGGGTGTGGAGATCGAGGTAGGAGCCATAGCTCATCCGCTCCCGGAAGTCCGTCACGATCTCGGGATCGAACTCGCGAGTGTTGTGCTCGACCGACATGGTGCTCCGTTTCGTTCGGGTGCTGACTGCATTCTGCGGGACAGCCCGGCCCGGCGCAACCGGTGACACCCGCCCGGGGGTCGTGGAGGTTAGCCTCCGCGACGCCAAGGTTCGGGTCCTAGAATCAGGGTCATGACTTCGTCCGAATCGACCCCGCAGGACGGGGCGCAGCCCAGACGGCGTGACGCCCGGCAGAACCGTGAGCGTCTCCTCGTCGAGGCGCGGGCGCTGATCGCCGTGCACGGTGTCGACGCCTCGCTGGAGGAGATCGCCCGCCGCGCTGACGTGGGCGTTGCCACTTTGTACCGCAACTTCCCCACCCGTGACGACCTCGTCCGAGCCCTGCACGACATTTCCCTCGCCGAGCTCTCCTCGGTGCGCGACGAGATCGCCGCCGCCCCCACCGCCTGGGACGGCATCGTCGTCTACACCGAACGCGTTGCCGAATGGTTGGTCGCGGACCCGTCCCTGCCGCCTATCCTCAAACGCATGGAAACGATCGACCCGGCGCGCGGCAAGGTCGCCTCGTTCAAGACGATGCTGTCGGGCCTCGTGACGCAGGCCAAGCGCGACGGCGACCTCCGAACGGATGTCGACACGGTCGACCTCGCGGTCCTCGTCACCATGGTGGGCTCGCTCGGCACCCTCGGCGGCGGTTACACCGGCCAGTGGCGGCGCCAGCTGTCGATCGTTCTCGACGGACTGCGGACCATCGACCGGGACCGACCCAAGCTGCCGGGACGCCCGCTCGGCGCCAAGGAGTACCAGGCGGCGGTGCACGGCCTCAGTCGCCGCGCCACCCGGGCGGCCTCCCGTGGTGCCGGAGCCGCCCCCGGAACCGGCTCCGGAGCCGCCTCCGGCGCGGACGCGTAGCCGGCGCCGCCCCCGGAACCGGAACCGGCTCCGCCGCGGACGCGTAGCCGAAGCCTCAGCGTGGTTCTGCGTCGAGTTCACGTGGTGCGCCGGTCGAACTCGACCGGATGTGTCGACCTCGGCGCCGGTCGCGGTGACGCGTGAGGGCAGCCTCGGGATGCCGAGAGTCGCCACTTCTACCGAGAGTCGCCGCCCCAGTGGGTCGCCTCGGCGCAAACGGCGACACTCGGCGGATTCGCGGGCCGCCGGGCGGTCGGACGGGCGGGCGCGGGCCGCGGGACGGGCGGGCGCGGGCCGCCGGGCTACTTCGTACGCACCACGATCTGGTTGCCCCACGGGTCGTCGAAGCCGAGGGTCTGCCCGTCGTGGCGGGTCTGCACGCCGAAGTGGGACATCCGTTCGTTCAGGGCACCGATGTCGTCCGTGCCCGGCAGAATGATGTCGACCTCGCCGAGCCCGAGTGCCAGGCGGCGCTTACCGGCGCCGGCGCTGTTCCAGGTGTTCATCGCCATGTGGTGGTGGTAACCGCCGGCCGAGACGAACAGGGCCTGGCCGCCGAGATTCGCGGTGGCCTCGAAGCCGAGGCGGTCCACGTAGAACTCGCGGGCCGTGCCCACATCGCCGACGGACAGGTGCACGTGCCCGACGATGGCGTTTCCCGTCGACGGATGCGCCTGGCCGTCCCGGGTCAGATGCTCGCCGATGAAGGTGTTCGGGTCGAGGCGGAGGGTGGCCATCTCGACCTGGCCGTGGTTCCAACTCCACTCGGTGCGGTCGCGGTCCCAGTAGAGCTCGATGCCGTTGCCCTCCGGGTCGGTGAAGTAGAAGGCCTGGCTGACCAGGTGATCGGCGCTGCCGGTGAACGATCCCGGATGCGTCGTGCCCACCGAGTAGACGGACGCGGCGAGCTGCGCCTGAGTGTCGAAGAGAATGGCGGTGTGGAACAGCCCGCTGGAGCGGGGCTCGGCGGCGGTCAGCTCCGGGGCGTGCTGCAGGATGACGATCGGCACGGTTCCGCGTCCGAGCACGGCGACCGGGCCCTCGTGGCTCTGCAACTCGAGGGTCACCGCGTCGCGGTAATACGTGATCATGGCGTCGAGGTCACCCACGCGCAGGGTCACCGCGCCCATACCGGTGGACGCGGGCAGCAGGTCGTTCGCGGATCGATTCACACTGGCGTCAACGGATGACCCGGGCCCGGTATTCCGGGTGTCGCGCGCCCGGTCCGGGTATTCCGGGTGTCGCGCGCCCGGTCCGGGGGCTAACTCAGGAGATATGCTGGTCCGGTCGCGCTCGGGACCCATCCGCCGCGGAAACAGTACGCTTGGTGATGCCGGCGGCCGGGATCTCCTGAGTTAGCCACGGGAGTCGGCCGGAGAAGCGCGGCGGGAGACGGTTCGAGCTCGGAACCCGGTCGGCCCCGGGGGCCCGCTACTGCTCGTCTTCGTGGAGCTGGATCAGGTTGCCGCAGGTGTCGTCGAAGATGACGGAGGTGCCGGAGGCATCCGCGCTGGGGGCTCCGGCGAACTGGACGCCCAGGGTGCGGAGCCGCTCGTACTCGGCCTGCACATCCGGGGTGCCGAAGACGATGGCCGGCAGCCCGAGGCCGCGGAGGCCCTGCGCATACCGAGCGGAGACCTTGTTGTCGTTGGGCTCGAGGAGGAGTCCGACCCCGTCGGGGTCGTCCGGCGACTTCACGACGTAAAGCTGGTGCTCGGGGATGGTCATCAGCTTCTCGAATCCGAGCACGGAGGTGTAGAAGTCGAACGCGGTCGCGGGATCGTTCACGTGGACGCTGCACATCTTGATTCGCATGGCCGGAGCGTATCAGTTTGCCGCGTCGGGCCGCCGGGACGTGACGCCCAGCGACGGTGCGCCGGTCTGCCCAACTGCCGGGATGCGTTCCGACGCCCCGCGCGCCGGGATGCCGCGCGCCGGGATGCCCCGCGCCGGGATGCCCGGCGCCGCGCGCC
>NZ_SOGK01000089.1:0-7860 GCF_004564305.1 Cryobacterium sp. TMT3-29-2 | reverse complement strand
GGAAAAGACTTGATCGGTCTTTCCAAGAATCACGCGGTGGCCGCCTCACATCGGTGCAACACGCCCATCAGGGCCGGGGGTTACACCACGCTATTGGACGCAACCCGGCAGTGGTTTTGACCGATGGCGGCAAGCATTTTTGAACAGCCGTAGCCCACCTTTGGTGGAGTTTCGTGCCGGGGGTTCCCTTGTCCATCCCTCGTGTCGTTACGGGGAGAGCCCCATCCTTCCGCGGTGAAATGGCGATGCCAATCGTCTGTATTTCACCCGTTGTGGGAAGGAAGGGGCTTATTGTGAAGTCTCCAGGAGTGTTCATGGAAATTTTAGCTGCAAATGATTTGACCCGGTCGTAACGGGATGCCGCGAAGATCTGCGGTGTATCGCACAACACGGTGCGATCGTATGTGAAGGCCCGTCAGGACGGCGCGCAGGCGCCGGCGGCCCGGCAACGCGGCCGGATGACCGACCCGTTCCTGCCGCAGATGGCCTCCTGGGTGGAGCAGTCCCGCGGGAAGATCCGCGGCGACGTCGTGCATGAGAAGCTCCTGGCTCTGGGGTTCACCGGGTGCGAGCGAACAACACGGACCACGCTGGTTGAATTGAAGTCGAAATACCGGGCCCGCAACATGCGCGTGCACCCGCCCTGGACCCCTGAGCCGGGTCTGTGGCTCCAGTACGACTACGGCGTCTGCCGCTGATGACGGTGCTGCTGGTCGAGGTGCGGGGCACGCTGGCGCTGGCGTCTCTGCTGCTGCTGTACCTGTTGGCGGTGGTGGTGATCGCGGTCGTCGGGGGCACGTTGGCGGCGGTGCTGGGCGCTGTGGTGTCGTTCGTACTGGCGAACCTGTTCTTCCGGCTGCGCCCGACCCACCGGGACCTTGCGAGGCGGCGGCGCTGGCGCCTTCAGCGCCTGACGGACCGTGCGCCGGTGCACCTGATGACGGACGGCCGGCTGCCGGATCGACAGCCCCTCACGCCGGGCATCCCCACGGATCGCCTCGAATCCACCCCGTCCTAGTGGGCCAGTTCACTCCGTCCTAGTCAAGCGTTCACCGCATCTTCGCCTCCGCCGGCTTGGACGTCCTTCCTGGAAGGCCACATGCACGCTTGGCGCGCTCGTCCGCCGCTACGGGCAGTTCGACGCCTGCGAGGACGCCGTCAAGTCGGCGGTCAGGTCTGATCCGGCCGCGCGGGGTCGTCGCACCAGCGCTGTCCGATGGACCGCATCAGCTCCGGGTACACGACGAGGTGGCGAAACGGTGCGATCGCGGCCATGTAGATCGTCCCGAAGAGCCCGTTCGGCTTCACCAGCACCGCCATCTGGCCGCGGTGCCCGCCGGCGCCGTCGGGGACCCAACTCAGGTGCAGGACCGCGTGTACGGTCTGGTTGGCCAACTCCCCGACCCACTCGTGGTCGGTCAAGTAGACCGGGGTGAAGGAGAGGTTTTCAAACCTCGGGCCGGTCGGCGCGTCGCTCAGGTCGGCTGGCAGCCGGTCTCGCAGTGTCGGCACCCGGGTGCCGATTCCGGAGTCCCGGTTGTCCCAGCCGAGGAGTGTCCCGACCTGGTGGCGGATCGCGAAGAGGGCGCGGGCGGCCGGGGACCGGAGGGTCGACTCGTCGAGCGTAGCGATTTGCCGTATCAGCCGCGAAAAGTCGCCAGGGCCACCAGGTGTCGGTAACGCCCACACGTCCTCCAGGCGGAAGTCGTGGGCGATCTCGTGGATCCGCCAGGGCCGTGAGGTGTGCGCGGTCTGCGGGATCCTCATGACGTCGGCAGCTCGACCGCCGCCTGGTCGTCGCGCCGGGCGGCGACGAGCGCGAGGGTTCCGAGGGCCAGGACCAGCCAGAAGGGGGAGGTGGGCAGGAGCACCAGCGACGGCACGGCGAGCCCGAGGGTCCACCAGCCCACCAGGGCGGGGATTCGGCCGGTCCGGCGGGGAACCCAGCGGGTCAGGGTCGAGGCGTTGGTCATGCCTTGATCGTATCAGCGTCGGGCAGTGCAGCGCGTCGCTCGCGGGTCGTCGGCATCTGCTACCAGAGCCGGATTTCGCGGGCTTCAGGTCATCCTCGAGGATGACGGCTACCGCGGCGGATGGCCGGGGCGGATCAGGCGCCGCTCGTAGGCCCAGATCACCGCCTGGACCCCGTCGCGCAGCCCCAGCTTCGCCAGCACCCGCCCGACATGGGTCTTGACGGTGGCCTCGGACAGGTACAGTGTGCCGGCGATCTCCGCGTTGGACTCCCCGCGCGCCATCGCCAGCAGCACCTCGCGCTCCCGTGCGGTCAGCGGGGCGAGCGGGTCGGGGCCGGGCTCGGGTACCGGGCAGTCGGCCAGCATGCGGTCGACCAGGCGCCGGGTGGTCGGCGGGGCAAGCACCGCCTCGCCCCGATACACGGTGCGGATCGCCGCACACAGCTCCCCAGCGAGGGCGTCCTTGAGCAGGAACCCGCTCGCGCCGGCGCGTAGCGCGGCGAACGCGTACTCGTCCAGATCGAACGTCGGCAGCACCAGCACCTTCGGCGCCGCCGGTCGCACGGTCAACTGCCGGGTCGCCTCCACCCCATCCAGCACGGGCATCCGGATGTCCATCAGCACCACGTCCACGGCGCTACCCGCCAACCGGTCCAGGGCCTGCGCGCCGTCACCGGCCTCGCCGGCTACGGCCATGTCCTCCTGCGACTCGAGCACCATTGCCAGGCCGGCCCGGACCAGGGCCTGGTCGTCCACAATGAAAACCCGGATCATCGCCACTTCCCGTTCGCCTCCCCGGTGGCCGCGATGCCGGACGTGGGCAACACCGTGCGCACCTCGAAGCCGCCGCCGGGCTTCGGGCCGGCGGCGAGCGTACCGTCGAGCACCGCGACCCGTTCCCGCATGCCAATCATCCCGTGCCCGGAGGCATTGCCGGGTGCCACCGCGCCACCCCGTTGTCACTGACGGTCACGATCAGCTCGCGCGCATTCCAGGCCAGGCGCAGGTCGGCGCGGGCGCCGGGCCCAGCGTGGCGCAGCGTGTTCGTCAGGCTCTCCTGCACCAGCCGGAACGGCGTCAGCTCGACGGCCGACCCCACCGGTCTCGCAGTCCCCTCGTCGGTGCGACGCACGGTCAAGCCCGTGGCGCCGACCCGGTTCAGCAACTGCGGCAGGTCGGCGAGAGACGGCTGCGGACCTGAGCCGCTCGACTCCGAGCCCTCCGCCCGAAGCATGCCGAGCAGCCGCCGCATGTCGGCCAGCGCGACCCGGCCGGTTGCGGCAATCGTGCCCAGTACGGTGGCCGCACGCTCCGGCGACTTCCCCGCGACCAGCTCCCCGCTCTGAGCCTGGGTCACGATCACGGCCAGCGAGTGGGCCACGATGTCGTGCATCTCCCGAGCGATGCGTGCGCGCTCCTGTGTAAGCGGCAACTCTAAACTGACCGGAGTCGGAATATCTGACTGACCGTTCGCGGCAGTGGTTTTGACCGATGGCGGCAAGCATTTTTGAACAGCCGTAGCCCACCTTTGGTGGCGTTGCGTGCCGGGGGTTCCCTTGTCCATCCCTCGTGTCGTTACGGGGAGAGCCCCTTCCATCCGCGGTGAAATGGCGATGCCATGAGAGGGGTCGTCCCGTAAGTCCCGTCCGAGAAAATACCCGGTGAAGGGAGGGCGGTTTCTAGTGGTCGACGCCTCAGATGACTCTCCGGCGAGGTCCAATGCCCGCGCTCGGCGATAGAACGTTGCTCGAGTCATTCCAAGATCGCGGTCAACCGTTGTCACTGGCTCTCCACCGTCGCTGAGTCGACGCGCATTACGGATTTGGCTGTCGGTGATGATCCGCGGGCGCCCACCGAGATCCTTGCCGGCTTTGCGGCGTTTGTTGATGGAGTCGATCACACGTTCTCGTTTGATTTCGTGTTCTATCTGTCCGAGTGCAGCCATGATCGTGAACAGCATGGACCCCATCGGTGTCGCAGTATCGACATCGCCGCCGCTCAGGTTGAGTACGCGAAGGCCGGCGCCGCGACCGCGGAGCTCCTCGGCGAAAGCCAGCATGTTCTGCGTCGATCGGCCCAGCCGGTCCAGCGTCGTGATGACGAGAGTGTCGCCGTCGTGGAGTGCGTCGAGCGTCCGGTCGAACTGGGGCCGTGACGCTTGCGCGCCGGAGATGCCGTGGTCGACGTAGAGGTCGTCACGCCGGACGCCAGCGGAGAGGATGTCGATCTGTTGCCGGTCGGTGGACTGCTGTCGCGTGGACACGCGCGCGTAGCCTGTGAGTCGCAGCCATAAATGGCACGATTATTGCAATGCTTTATGGCCGATGATCTGCTTCCGTAGGACCATCCGTGTCCAAAAGTGTCACGAGCGGAGGTCCGGAATGCCGCGGCCTTGTCGCGGTGTGTCACACAACCTGCGTGCTGTGGCTTGAGCGTTTACGTGAGTAGGCGCGCGCGGCGCGGACCCGGTCGCCGCACCGGGTTGAGCACCATTGTCGTCGGGCGTGGGTGCGGACGAAGAACCGTTGGCAGGAGGTTGCTTCGCAGGACGCGAGCTGCGAGGCTTGGTCGCCACTGAGTAGCGAGGCGGCATCATCGGCAATCATGGCCATGACGTGTTCTACGACCTGAGTCACGGGGTGGTCCGCGCGACGGATGAATCCCGCCTGTGGGTCGAACCGCAACAGCAGAGCGCCGGGAACACAGGTTAGGGCGGTGTTCAGAGCGTGTACCGCGGACGTCGTGGGGACGTCTCCGGTGGTGTGAGCGGTGAAGAGATCGCGCAGATCCGCGCGCAGCGCCACGAGCCGGCCTCGGCAATATTCGTGCAGGACAGCTTCGGGTCCGATGAGATCACGTGCCATCAGCCACGCCTCGGCGGCCTCTGGAGTGCTCATTTCGTCGTAGCCTTTGCCGCCCGCAGCGTCACCTGCGCTATTGACCAAGGCGAGGCTCGGATGTTCCTGGGCGCCCGGCGCGGCGGCGAGCGGTGTTTCTGACATGGTTATCATGTTATCAGTGTCTTTTAAACATGAGACAGATGCTAGGCTCACATCATGTCAAAAAGAGCTTTTTCCCATGAGGAGTTGCTGTGAGGTTGGGTCGTCCATCTGGCGCGGCGGCGTTCGCCTTGTCTGTTCTGTCCGCTGGCGGCACCGGCGTCGGGATCACCGCTGAGGAGAGGCTCGAGGGCACGATCTCGCTTGCGCGGACCGCAGATCAACGCGGCTTTCATAGGTTCTGGATGTCTGAGCATCACGGGATGGGAGCGACCTCTGTGTCTTCGCCTCCGTTGATGATCGCCCGCCTCATCGCAGAAACGATGCGCATCCGTCTTGGAGCTGGAGGGGTGATGCTGCCTAACCATTCCCCGTTGCTGATCGCCGAGCAATTCGGAATGTTGGAGGCGCTGGCCCCGGGCCGGATCGATCTCGGCCTCGGTCGAGCTCCAGGCACTGACGGGGCCACTGCCGCCGCGTTGCGCCGGGGAGCGGACGCCAATGACGGATTTCCACAGCAAATACTGGAACTGCTCGGGTTCCTGGCCGATGACTTCCCGTCCGGGCATCCGTATCGACAGGTCCACGCGGTACCGGGCCCTTGGCAAGCGAAGGAAAACCGGGTGACCGCACCTTCGAGGACGCCGCAGATGTGGGTGCTGGGCTCCTCACCGTACTCGGCTCAACTGGCCGGGCAGCTCGGTCGACCCTATGCGTTTGCGCTGCAGTTCGGCGACGCCGACGTCGACACGGCCATTCGCGTCTACCGTAAAAGCTTCCAGCCCTCCGACGTGCTCGCCGAGCCACACACCCTTATCAGCGTGCCCGTGGCAATCAGCAACGACCCGATCGAGGCCAAGCGGCAGTCGGCAACGTCGGCAATGGCGATGCTGCGCATGTTCAAGGGCGAAGGTTACCTGCTGCTGCCCCCGGACGAGGTCGAGGCCTACCAAGCCACGGTGCAGGAGCGCCATATTCTCGACGCCTATACCGACCGCAGTCTCCACGGCACGCCCGATACGGTCGCCGCTCGTATCGAAGCCCTACAGGAGCGCACCGGCGCCGATGAGGTGATTCTCGTCGTTGGCGGTCACTCTGCATCGCTCGACCAGGAAGGAATCAGCCTGATCGCCAATCACTACGCAATGCCCCACCTAGAAACATCGCTCGCGGCCGCCGCGCAGTAGAACCCACACCCCGCATTCCACACATCCACGACCAACCCTCCCTGAAGGAGAACCCCATGTCCACACCACGCCGAGCTCTCATCGTCATCGACGCCCAACAGGAATACTTCGACGGACTGCTCCCCATTCAATTCCCGGCCCGCGGCGACTCCATCGCCAGCATCCAAACCGCGCTCGACGCGGCCCAGCAAACCGACACGCCTGTGGTGCTCGTCCAGCACGAGCTCCCGGCGGACGCCCCCGTATTCGCCTACGGAGCACCGACCTGGCAGAACCACCCCACGGTAGCCGCCTATGAGAACGCCGCAGCTAAGCGCATCAGCAAGCGGTTTTCCAGCATCTTCGCCGACACGGCCCTTGAAGTCTGGTTGCGCGAGCAGAACATCGACACGATTACGCTCGCCGGCTACATGACCAACAACTGCGTGGTCGCCTCCGCTGCAGCTGCCGAGCCCCTCGGCTTCGCCGTCGAAGTACTCGCGGACGCGACGGGGGCAATCGACCTCGCTAACGAGGCCGGTACCGCACCCGCACGCCAGGTCCACGAAACCCTCATGGCGTTACTGCACTCGAACTGGGCCGCCGTCACCGACACCGCGATCTGGGCCACCGCACTCCGTACAAGCGCGACGCTGACCAAGAGCGACCTGGTCACCTCCGCCGCTCAAGGCCGCAGCACCCGCTAAAAAACAGGAAGCGGTCCTTCCATCCCACCCGCAACACCCCCGGACCATCTCTGGCGTGGTCCGCTACCAGCCGCGCAGATCCCGCCGCGCTGGGGGCGGGCCCGCCGGCGAACAATCGCCAACGTGCCCACTTCCGAACCGTGCCGACGTCTCGATGGCGGTGATCAGCTTGGGTGAGACACAGGCCGTCCAGAAGCTCAACCTACAAAGAATCCGATCATGACCAACCCCAAAGCCTGGCTACTTCTGATTCCCGCCGTCCTGGTTGAAGTGACAGCCTCACTCGCTCTCAAGGGCGCCCTCGAGCACCCCGCCCTCTACGTCGTCGTTGTCATCGGCTACCTCAGCGGATTCGTCCTGCTCGCCGCGATACTCCGCACGGGCATGGCCCTCTGGGTCGCATACGGAATTTGGGGAGCGAGCGGCGTCGTACTCACCGCCGTTGGCTCTCTCCTGATCTTCGGAGAACCGATCACCACTCTCATGGCCGTCGGCATCATCGTCATCATCGCCGGCGTCCTCTGCGTTGAACTCGGAGCTCAAGCAGCCCACAAGAAGCCAGCGACCGTCTGATGGCCTACCTCCTCCTCGTAGGCGCCATCCTGTTCGAGGTCTCCGGCACCATCAGCCTCCGCCTCGCCATCGACAACAGGCGCTGGTACACGGCAGTCGCGATCGGATACCTGGTTTCCTTCAGCATGCTCGGACTCGCACTCGCCCAAGGAATGCCCGTCGGCATCGCTTACGGCATTTGGGCCGCAGCCGGCGTCGCCCTCACCGCCATCCTGTCCCGATTCCTGTTCAAGGATCCCCTCACCCGGCTCATGAGCCTCGGCATCATCTTCATCATCGGAGGCGTCCTCCTCATCGAACTCGGCGCACCCCACTGACCACGCCCGGCCAACCCCTAGCTGTACTTCCCATTGACGTTGTGAACGCGGTCGATGGGTGATTTGCCGCCGATGCCGGTATGGGGCCTGTGGTGATTGTAGCTATGGATCCAGTCTTGGTATGC
>NZ_SOGK01000076.1:0-7570 GCF_004564305.1 Cryobacterium sp. TMT3-29-2 | reverse complement strand
CGTCCACCCCCTCCCAGAACGACAAACGGACACTCAAAGGCGACAACGGTCGAGCCATCGACAACACCCCACAGAACTCAGGGTGTTGCTCTCACCAACTGAACTCGCCGAGTCTGATTCGGTGAGTTGTGGGTCATCGGATCGAGATGCCGCTGCCGTGGTTGGCATGGTAGCCGTGGGCATTGTATTTGCCGGCGGGGTCGTCCTGGCCTTCATCGCACCTTCGGCTCGGGCACCCAGCATCGCCAATGGTACGACGATCGCGTTGGTGATCGTTGGGGTTGTTGGCTCTGTTGCGGCAATTCTGTCTTCCGGCTTTGTGATCGGCTAACGAGTTTCATCGCATATGAGGCCTTGAACGTTTCCTGCGAAGTCCTGTCAGACCTCTCGTCGGCATTCAGCGACGACAATTCGGCCAACAGCACCTCCAGTTCCGCTCGGTCGGTCGGTCGGTCGGTCGGTCGGTCGGTCGGTCGGTCGGTCGAAGGTTTTTACCACGCTTCGGGGAGATCGACGATCTGGGGGTCATCGAGATCCCCAAGCCGTCCGACGCTGCGGCCCTCCCGCTCCTGATCAATTTGACGGGATCCGTGCCCGTGCGATTGAACCCGCTCTTGACGGTGGAGGATCTCGACGACGACGCCGTCAAGAAGACACCGGCGTATCGGGCTCCCGGCCAGTAAGCGGCGCCACGGTCCGGGGCGACCCGCGTGACGCTTACTCGGGCCACAGGCCCGCAACGACGGCGACCAGCTTGCAGCGCGGACACCGGTGACAGGACTCGAGTCCCTCGGCAGGGTCCACGCCGTCGTTGGTCATCTCGGCCCAGCACGCTGGGCACACGGGGCCGTCACTGTCGAGGGCCA
Organism: Cryobacterium sp. TMT3-29-2; assembly: GCF_004564305.1. Classification (NCBI taxonomy): domain Bacteria; kingdom Bacillati; phylum Actinomycetota; class Actinomycetes; order Micrococcales; family Microbacteriaceae; genus Cryobacterium; species Cryobacterium sp. TMT3-29-2. Next base: position 6,704 of record NZ_SOGK01000076.1, on the reverse strand, counting down.
GGTCCTTCATCTCCCCGGTCCGCGGCAGCCGTGGGGCCGGTACCGCAGAATCCGTCTCGCGCGCATCGTGCGCCGCTGAGCGCGTGGCACGCCTGCCGCGAAGCAGCGCAGCTCCCCCGCGACGCCGGCTGGCGGCGCACCGGCTGGCGCGGCGGCGCGGGGCGCGGGCACTGTGCCATGCTGGCCGAATAAATGATTGGGGGCTCTCATTGGTGCGTGGCCACGGCGACGAAGACATTTTCGCTCGAGCGCAGCGTGATCCGGCCTTCCTGGCGGCGGTGCGGGTCGCCTATTCGGGCGACCAGCACGTGCTCAACGCTCTCTGGTGGGCGGCACACCCCGCGGACGCAGCACCGGATGGCACACCGTCCCCGACCAACCAGCTGCGCGACCTTCAGAAGCGCGTTTTCTCTGCGAACGGCGACTCCGTTGGCGATCCACAGGCCACGCTCGCCCTGCGGGAGCTGCAGGCCACGGTTGCCGCCGACCGTGCCGCGATTGCCATCGCGGTCAGGTCGGCAGAATCCGGGGCCGTCACCCAGCCAGCCCGCTCCCCCGGCCCACCGGCGGCACCGAGTGTGGCTGGTCCCCGGACAGTGCACGAGGTGAGTTCCAAGGGTTCGTTCCAACAGCTTGTTGAGGAGCCACTCGACGAGACCGCGCTGCCCGGCGGGAGACGCAGCCGCAACGCCCTCCTGATTCTCGGCATCCTTATCGCACTGGGTGTCGGTTTCGTCGTCGGCACTCAAACGGATGCCTCGCTCGTCACCGCATCGCCTCCCACCCCCACTGTGACCGTGGAGGAAACGTGCGCGCAGGTGAGTGACGTTTTCACATTTATGCACAATGTGCACGGTTCGCTCCTCGCGGAGCCCTCATTACAGCAGGAGTTTGAAGGGGCCGCCCGGCTCGTCGCGCGACTGACGGCCCGAGTGGACACCGTGCCCGGCTCCGCGGTGGCCGACCAGGTGGAGACCTTAAAGGACCTGTTGCCGTCGTCGGCCAACCAGCCAATCGATCCGCTGTCGCCAGAGTGGGGTCAAGCCCTGACCGGTGTCAGCGCGGCCTGCGGCGCTGCCGGGTTCGACATCAGCGTGGACGCCTGGACGGGCGGCTAGACAAACTACCCGGCAAGACCCCTGAGGATACGCGACCACGGTGACGCCTCTCCCCCGGGACCTCGGAACCTCGGCGAATTGGCGCCGAATCTGCTGCCGTGGACGCCCGACTTATGGGCGACCTGGCCCCCTGAAGAATCGCAACGATGCAAGAGTGTCCGGTCCTCGTCGACCCAATCCAGCCCGCATCCGGAGCCACACCTGCTTGCCGCCCGTTACTGCTGCTGCCGGAGAGCAATCTGCTACACCCGCGCAATCGCTTGTGATTTAGGGCCGGATATCCAGAGTGATCGGTTCAGCTTCCATGGGTCCGCCACAGAGCTCCGAGCCGCCGACGCGTTTCCATTCAAAGATCACATCGCGCTCCGCGAGCACCTCACCGTTTGATGCGATGGCACGAACCGTTGCCCGGTCAGGAACGTCGAGCATAAATGACGTAGTCCAGGTATCGCCGTCAACCTGGGTCACGTTGGCATCCGTCACGTCTGCGGGGGGAACCGGTGTGGGTTTATTCGGGTTCTCAAGCCCCTTCAAGCGCTCTACCGTACCGTCTTGACAAGGGCTGCCGTCGCAGAGCAGCTCAATGGCCTCAACGTCGCCAGTGTCGCCCGTCAGCTCAATTGACACTTTGCTTGCCCAAGCAACCGCAAGACAATCATCGCCGCCATCGATGGAACAACCAGCCATCGATGTGCTCAGCGCGAGGATCGCTACCAGGCGGACGCGGGTGCATATCATTTCGCGAGTGTATCGAGCGCTGCGGGAATCCAGTTGACCTCGTTACTGAATCGTCACGGCCCTACGTGTCAGGGTGAGTTGAGGCCAGTAGCTCAGAGCAAGTCCGCTGTTTGACGTAGGGCGAGAATCAGGAAGTCCCACCATGTCCAGCCCCTCGTTGATCGCCGTGCGCGACGATAGTCCCATGAACAACAGCAGTCCCGGCCCCCGCGCGGGCGGCCCCACGCCCCGGCGTTCGTTCACGCCGAAGCAGAAACTCGACCACCTCGCCGCCTACGAGGACGCCATCTCTCGCAACGGAGGCGGCGCGTATTTGCGGGAGCAGGGCATCTATTCCTCGCAGATCACGGAGTGGCGAAAACTGCGCGATGCGGGGGTTTTGCAGGGCAAGAAACCTGGGGAGAAGATCGGTCGGCTCACGCCCGAGCAGGCGGAGATCGCGAGGCTCCGCCGCCAACTGGAGCTGACCGAGCGGCGGTTGGAAACGACGGGGGTGGCGTTGGAGATCATGTCAAAAATGCACGAGCTACTCGAAAATCTTTCGAAGAGCTCGCGGGACGAAACACCGCACACGAAACCGTGATGACCACCTACCGCGACCTCACCAGCCGCGGCGTTCCGACCCGGACGGCCGCCAGCCTGGTCGGGTTGCCGCGGGCGACCGCGACCCGCGCACCCCGACCGCGCGAACGGTGCTGGTGCCGGCGAATCGGCTCGATGTCCTCGAACGGGCCCGGATCCTGGCGGTGGTGAACTCGGCCCGGTTCGTGGACTTGCCGCCGATCCAGATCTACGCGCAGCTGCTCGACGAGGGCGTGTATTTGGCGTCGATCTCCACGATCTACCGGGTGTTGGCCGAGAACCAGCAGGTCAGGGAACGCCGCCGATTGCCCCGCCACCCACCCCGGGCGATCCCGGAACTGGTCGCTACCGGCCCCGGCCAGGTCTATACGTGGGACATCCCGAAACTGCCCGGCCCAATCAAGGGCAAGTACTACGACTGCTACGTGATGATCGATATCTACTCCCGCTATATCGTTGGCGTGAAGGTCCATCCGGCCGAGTCCGCGATCCTCGCCGCGGAAATGATGACGGAGACCTTCTCCATCCATGGCACCCCGCAGGTCGTCCACGCCGACCGGGGCACGTCGATGACGAGTAAGACCGTCGCCGCGCTGCTCTCGCATCTCGAGGTCACCAAGTCGCACTCCAGGCCCCGGGTCAGCAACGACAATCCTTATTCGGAGGCGTGGTTCAAGACACTGAAATTCGCCCCCGTGTTCCCGCAATCCTTCGGCAGCCTCGGCGATGCCCGACGGTTCATGAATGCCTTCGTCGAGGGTTACAACCACAGCCACCGGCACACGGGCATCGGCCTCAACACCCCTGCCAACGTCCGGGACTGCCCCCGGTTTGGTTGACTCCTCGTTCATCTGCGGATTCGCACCAGACGCTCCGAACCAGCGACGCCGCCGTGCAGAGTCCGTGTCGTCACCGCGTCAGTGTCCGCCGATCACCTCAACCTCTTCTTCGGTATCGGCTCATGCGACGTAGATAATGCGTCCGTGACCTCTGCCTGTCGTGGGAAGGCCTTGTGAGTGCGCGTCGAGAGCCAGGCGACTTTGAATAGGCTGCGTGTCGAGACCCGTATTATCCGTACACTTCCAGCGCTGAAAGGCGGCTGTGGTCTAATGCCACGCACCGCGCCCTCAATTTACGCGCTCAGGACTTCATCCCGGACGAGATCGACGAGCCAATCCGACAGCATCTGCCCGTACATCGGGTCAGGAGCTTGACCGTGTTGATGCTCGTGCCAGCGTGCGGCCGCGGCTGGCGTCGATTGGCGCGAGATGAAGTCGGTCAGCGGACAGTCGGCGAGCACAGTTGAGTGGGGCGAGGTCCAGCGCAGAAACTGCCAGTGGTAGGTGAGTGCCCCGAGGGCGCTCCGCAACGCGTTGGTTTGAAGCGGGAAGGTGAAGCCCGCCACCCAGCGCGGCACCTTCTCTGCCGGCATCGGACGGGCGAAGAAGTACCCCTGTCCCAGCGGCACTCCGAGGATACTTGCGGCCTCTGCCATTCCGCCGTCCTCGAGTCCCTCGATCACGACGCTGACGCCAAAATCGCGTCCCATCTGGGTCAGCGCCGCGATGGTGCTCAGCGTCTCCACCGGCTTGGACCGGATGTCGACGAGCAGACCACGGTCGAGTTTGATCATGTCGAAGGGCAGCGAGAAGAGGCGTTGGAAGGTGCTGTACCCCGAGCCCAGATCGTCGAGGGAGAGACCCACCCCAAGACTGAGGAGACGATCGGTTGCCTCGATCTGCACGTCGGATTCCATTGCGAGGGTCTCCAGCAGCTCCAGGCCGAGCCGGTCAGGCTCGATGCCGTGGAGCTGGATCGCGTCGCCGACCCACCGTGTACAGTCTGGATGCCGGAGCGTGGACGGCGAGATGTTCACCGACACCTTGGTTGACAGACCCTCGTCGTCCCATCGGGCGATGCAGGCGAGCGCCTCGTTCAGGCCCCGCCGGAACAGCTCGTCGAGATCGGCCTCATCCAGGGCGGGAAGGAACCGGGCCGGTGGAATCACAGTTCCGTCCGGCAGAGTCAACCGGGCCAGGGCCTCGACTCGCCGGAGCCCGCCCGTGCGCAGGTCCAGCACCGGCTGCATGAACATGGACAGCCCTCCGGCGAACAAGTGATCCCGGTAGGTCCGGTCGGCAGGCACGTCCGTCGTGTCCTTCACCCTGTCGACGTTCCGGTCTACCGCTGCCTCGAGAGCGTCCGGTGCCAGCGACCACCACAGGCCCGCTGGCCGGTTCGCTCGGGCTTGACGGAGGGCGGCGTCCGCTCGATGAAGGAGGGAACCAGCCGCACCGTCACCCGCGATGCGAGCCAGTCCCATGCTCAGGTCGATGGTGCAGTCCTGGTCCAGATCCTGGTCTGTGAACGGGAAGGGGGTCTCCACGGCCTCGTGCAGGCGCCCCAGTGAGTCCTCCAACCGAGTTCCTCCGTCGATGTTCTCGAGGACGACGGCGAACCGGTCACCACCGAGACTGGCCAGGAAATCACCTTCCACCAGCCGCTCTCGCATCCGGCGTCCGAGTTGTTTGAGCAGGCTGTCGCCCGCCTTATGCCCAAAAGCACCGTTGATCGATCGGAGCGCGACGACGTCGACCAGGGCCAGGGCTGCACCTTGGCGTGGCCTGCGTGTGGACAAGTGATGGTCCAGGGCGCGGCGGTTCGGCAGGCTGGTCACCGGATCATGGCCAGTCTGGAACTGCAATCCCTCCTGATGTGCCATGCGCGCGGTGACGTCGCGCTGGACGCTGACGAAGTGGGTGATCGTTCCGGCCTCGTCTCGGAGAGGCCTGATGCTCAGACTGTTCCAGAACGGGGAACCGTCCTTTCGGTAGTTGAAGATGTCCCCCTCGTACGGTTCCCCGCAGCTCAACGCCCGCCGGATTGCCGCCGTGATTACAGGGTCCGACCCAGGCCCCTGCAGAATGCGGCAGTTGAGACCGAGCATCTCGGCCTCGTCATAGCCCGTAATGGCGGTGAAGGACTTGCTCGCGTGAAGAATTCTCTGCTGCGGATCGGTAATCAAGGACGCCTGGGACGTGGCAGCGAATGCGCGGGCTAACACTTTCGCGACATCGTTCTCAGCCGGGTCGGTCGTCGGATGCTCAGGAAAGGTTGCCCGCAGTCCAGATTCGGCCGCGACTGACATGCGTGCGCGGGCGGACCATTGATCGGTTTTCACGCCGACGAACCAAGCTCAGGGGAGAAACTCATCGTGCAACCCTTTCATTCGTGCCAGGTACGCGCCGAAAATCTGCTGCGCGACCTAGTTGAATTACATAAATGAGCCTACGAGTCCATGCAGGTTTCCTATACTAGTCACAGTCGGCAGAGGCGAGACCGCGCGCGGATTCGAGAATTTGCACGCTCATCAGTAAGACGTTTCCCGTCAGCAAAATCTCGCTACGTTGAACGTAGTGCTGCACCGTGATCTTCGCGTCCGTGTGGCCGAGCATCTCTGCGGTGAGTTCGATGCTGGCGTTGGCGTTGGCGTTGGCGTTGACCGCGGACGCAACCGTGCGGCGGAACATGTGCGGGGTCACACCGTCGAGCTCTGCTCCCCCGAGCACGTGACGCAATTGTCGACGCACGTTCGCGGTGGTCAGAGTAGTGCCGTCCCGGGACTGGAAAAGCAGTGAAGATAGGCCCCTATTCCCGGTATTGGCGCGACGCCGACGGACCGCGCCGGCGGAATATGTGGGCAGTGCAACAATGCGACGTGATTTGGCGGTCTTGGGGTGGTCTTGCCGGAAGGTCAGCTCGCCGTTCCGGCTGAAAATCGTGCCTGCTGTTAACGCCGACTGAAAACAGGACCACTAACGCCGGGCGAGTTCTAGGGCGTGTCTCCTAAAGCCTCGTGAGGGTTTTCGGCAGAATTAACGCTTGTCTCGTACTGCCGTGTTGTCTGACAGCGAGTGGGCGCGGATCGAGGCCGTTGATGCCGTCGTCGTCTGGTCGTCCCGGGCGTCCCTTTCAGGACCACCGCCGGGTGATGGAGGGCATCATCTACCGGTATCGGGCGGGGATTCCGTGGCGGGATCTCCCCGAGGTTTTTGGTCCATGGCAGACGGTGTGGAAACGCCATCGGCGCTTCAGCGGTGATGGCACCTGGAACAGCATTCTTGTCGACGCTCGTTGAAAAGTAGTCCGTTGGCGCTGACAGTTTCAAGCGGTCAAGGCAACGCATGCGGTGCTGAAGACCTCATGAGGAGTCTGCCATCCCAATGTTCTCCGTGGGCGATTGTTGAGTTCTGCCACGATCTCGTC
>NZ_SOGK01000060.1:0-6964 GCF_004564305.1 Cryobacterium sp. TMT3-29-2 | reverse complement strand
CATGGACGAACTCGCGGATCTCCGCCGCGTTGAACCCCGGGCTGATCGACATTCCCTTGCCTCCTACTGCTTGTGAAGTGACTCACAAGCAGCTTGACGCAGAGGGTTTCGGAGGTTTTGGGGCCGATGCGGCCAGAATCTCCGTCGAATTCGTCAGGGCTGACCCCGAGCCGTGTCTCGCGGCGGGGCTCCCCCGTCTAGTCGAACTGCGGTTCGTAACCGGCCGCGCGCAGCACGTCCACGACGAGCTGGCGGTGGTCGGGCCCGCGGGTCTCGACGCTGACGTTGAGTTCGACCTCGCTGATCTGCAGTCCCACGCCGTGCCGGGTGTGCAGAACCTCGATCACGTTGGCGTGCGCCTCGGCGAGCAGCTCCGAGATGCGGGCCAGCTGGCCGGGACGGTCGGGCAGCATGATGCGCAGGGTGAGATAGCGACCGGATGCCGACAGGCCGTGGCTGATCACGCGCTGCATCAACAGCGGGTCGATGTTCCCCCCGCTGAGGATGGCGACGGTCGGGCCGGTGGCGGTGACCTTGCCCGCGAGGATCGCCGCCACGGCGACCGCACCGGCAGGCTCGACTACGAGCTTGGCGCGCTCAAGCAGCACCAGGAGAGCACGGGCCGTGTCGTCCTCGGTGACGGTGACGACCTCGTCGACGGCGTCGCGCACGATCTCGAAGTTGAGCAGCCCCGGCTTGGCCACCGCGATGCCGTCGGCAATGGTCGGTATGATCTGGACCTCCAGCGCCCGCCCGGCCTCGAGCGAGGGTGGGTACGCGGCCGCGTTGGCCGCCTGCACGCCGATCACCCGGATCTGGCGACCGTCCCGGCGCGCGCGCTGCTTGAGCACGCTGGCGACGCCGGAGATGAGGCCGCCGCCGCCGATGGGAACGATCACGGTGGCGAGGTCGGGAACCTGGTCGAGGATTTCCAGGCCCACGGTGCCCTGGCCGGTCACGACATCCGCGTGGTCGAACGGCGGGATCAGGATGGCGCCGGTCTCCGCGGCCCACTCCGCGGCGGCCAGCAGCGGTTCGGCCACGGTGTTGCCGCGCAGGATGACGTGCGCGCCGTAGTCCCGGGTCGCCTGCAGCTTGGGCAGGGCGACGCCCACCGGCATGAAGATCGTGGCCTGGATGCCGAGCTCACGGGCCGCGAAGGCGACGCCCTGGGCGTGGTTGCCGGCGGAGGCCGCGACGACGCCGCGAAGCTTCTCCTCGTCGGTGAGCTTGGACATCCGGTTGTAGGCCCCGCGGATCTTGTAGGACCCGGTGCGCTGCAGGTTCTCGCACTTGAGGAGGACCGGCGAGCCGAGGAGCTCCGTGAGGTAGCGGGAGGTTTCCATCGGGGTGACGGCGGCAACCCGCCCGACCACGTCCCGGGCGGACTCGAAGTCGGCCAGGGTCGGTACGACGAGGGAGGCATTAGTCATGAGCGGCACTTTTCTCGAGGCGGTATGCCGGTCTGCGGAAACCGGGGCGTTGCGGGACGGTCTGCCAGAGCGGGGAAACCAGCAGCGTCGTCGGGGACTCCAGACTGGAACGCCAGACCCCGCTGTTGATGTAGGCGATCATAACGTTCAGCACCGCGGCGACCGGCACCGCGAAGAGCGCCCCCGGGATGCCCGCGAGCAACGCACCCGAGGCTACGACCAGCACCACGCCCAGCGGATGTACCTTGACGGCGGTGCCCATGATCAGAGGCTGCAGCACATGACCCTCAACCTGCTGCACCAGCAACACCACCCCGAGCATCAGCAACGCCACCACCCAGTCGTTGAAGATCAGGGCGATCACGACGGCCACGGCCCCCGTGGCGACCGCACCGACGATGGGGATGAAGGAACCGAGGAAGACGAGCACGCCGATCGGCACGGCCAGGGGCACGCCGAGCAGCGCCGCACCGGTGCCGATGCCGATCGCGTCGATGGAGGCCACCAGGATCTGCACCTTTGCGAAGTTGCCCAGCGTTGTCCAACCGGCCACCCCCGCGCCGTCGACGGCCGCCCGTGCCCGGCGCGGGAACATGCGCACGATCCAGGCCCAGATGCCCTTGCCGTCGATCAGGATGAACAGGAGGCTGAACAGCGCCAGCAGAAAACCGGCCACCAAGTGACCGAGCGACGACCCCACGGACAGCGCACCGGACACGAAGACCTGACTGTCCGCCTGGATGACCTGCCAGACCTGGCCGAGGAAGGCGTTCAGTTCCGGCTCGGTCAGCTGCAGCGGCGACGCCAGCAACACGGCTTTCAGACTCTCGTAGCTCGCGGCAAGGCGGTCATTCAGGCCGACCGTGCCGGTGGCGATCTGGGTCACGGCCAGGGTGAGCAGACCGCCGAGGATCGCGAAGGTGCCGATCAAGGCCAGCGCGACGGCGACGGCCTTGGGCCACCGGTGCCGCACCAGGAATCCGACGAAGGGAACGAGCAGAGCGGACACCAGAACGGCCACGAGCAGCGGGATGACGATCAACCGCAGTTGGATGACGATGAAAATGAAGACCGCGATCGCCCCGGCGAGGGCCAGCAGGCGCCAGGACCAGGCGGCGGCGAGTCGGATGCCGGCGGGCAGGTTCTCATCGACCCCGTTACCGAGGGGCGTCGGCACCTCGATCAGGATCGGAGGTTCGGCCCTGCGGCGTCCGAACGCGCCGAAGAAGCCGCTACGGGCGGGTTTTCCGTCGGTTTCCTTCACGGCATCATTCTAGGCAATCGCACGTGCCGGCTCCGGCATGGGTTCCGTGATCGCCGCGTCCGGTTCCTCGCCGATCTCTACTCCGGGGCCGGGAGCGGGTCGACCGAGACGGGCGCGCCCGTGAATCGCACCGCGACCTGTTCCCCGACCGACGGATGCAGTCGCGCTCCGTGCTGCACGACGAGCGACGTGCCGTCGTCCAGCCGCACCCTCGTGCGCCGAAGTGAGCCGTGGAAACTCGACGAGAGCACGACCCCCGGCGCGCCCGCAGCGCCGAATTCGAGGTCCTCCGGCCGCACGGAGACGGACACCGCGCCATCCGCCTGCGAGGGGTCGAGGAGCGGCAGGGAGATCCCCTGCACCTGCGCGAATCCGTGGCGCACCACGCCGACAAGTCGGTTGCTGAGCCCGACGAAGTCAGCGATGAACGACGAGACGGGCCGGGAGTACAGCTCCTCCGGGGCTCCAACCTGCTCGATCGAACCGGCCCGCATCACGGCAACACGGTCGGCCACGGCGAGCGCCTCGTCCTGGTCGTGCGTGACGAACAGGGTCGTGATGCCCAGCTCCGTCTGGATACGCCGGATCTCCTCACGCAGCGCCACCCGCACCTGGGCGTCCAGGGCCGACAGGGGCTCGTCGAGCAGAAGCACTCGAGGCTCGGTGACGAGGGCGCGCGCCAGCGCCACCCGTTGCTGCTGACCGCCGGAAAGCTGGTGCGCGAAGCGGTCGTAGTGGGTGCCCAGCCCGACCAGGGCGAGGGCGGCGGCCGCACGGGCGCGCCGCTCCTCGCCGCGGACCTTCCGCATCCGCAATCCGAACTCAACGTTCTGGCCCGCGCTGAGATGTGGGAACAGCGAGTAGGACTGGAACACCATGCCCAGGTCGCGCCGGCTGGTCGGCAGTGTCGACACGTCGGCTCCGTCGATCCGGATGGTGCCGGCATCCGTGGATTCGAGCCCCGCCAGCACCCGCAGCGCGGTCGTCTTCCCGCTGCCGCTCGGGCCGAGCAGGGCGACGAATTCGCCCGCGTGCAGCGTGAGGTCGAAGCCGGCCAGGGCACGGTGGCCCGCGAAATCCTTGATCACGCCCTCGAAGCTCACCGACGCTCCCGCCCGGCGGGCCGCCGCCGGGCGAGCCTGGTCCTGGAGCGGGTTCTGGTTCTGGTTCTGGAGCTGGTTCTGGAGCTGGTTCTGGATCATGGCTGACCTCCGGTGGTGGGCCGTCGCCGGCTACCGGTGCGAACCGTGCCGAGGCGCCCGATGACGAGCAGGAGCAGGAACGCGAAGGTGAGGGCGAGCAGCGACAGGATGACGGCCGTGTAGGGGTCGGCCTTGCTCACAACCACGAGCGCGGTCTGCAGGGTGACACGGTTGAGCAGGGAGGCGATCGTGAATTCGCCGAGCACGACCGCGACCGAGATGAACGCGCCGGCCAGGATGCCGCGGCGCAGGTTCGGGATCAGTACCCGCACCAGCACGCTCGCCCAGCCGGCCCCGAGCGTGCGGGCGGCCTCGCTGAGCGTGCGCACGTCGACGCCGTCGAGATTGGCCTGGATGGCCCGGTAGGCGAACGGGAGGACCGTGATGCCGTAGGCGAAGGCGAGGGTCCAGACACTGCTGCCGAGCAGCCGGGCGAGCACCGAGTAGACCGGGGCCAGACCGACCACGAGAACGATGGCGGGGATGCTGATGGGCAGGATGCAGACGAACTCCATCACGCGGCGCAGATGGGGAAAACGCAGGTGAACGAGCAGAAGGGTCGGTACGAGCAGCAGCAGCACGATCGCGACGGTGCCCACGGCCAACCCGACCGAGTTCCCCAGCGCGACGAGCACCGTTCGGTACGGACCGGCGAAGCCGCCCTGGAACAGGGCGGTCCAGCGGGAGACGTCGTGGCCGCCGGCAAGCCCACGGCGCAGGGTGAACTCCACCATGGCGACGATGGGGATGGCGAAGACGAGGCCGATGCTGCCGAGGATGAGACCGCGCACCAACCGGGTGGGCGTGTGCGCCACCGCCGTCATCGCTGCCACCGGGCGGCCCGTGCCTGCAGAACCGAGTAGCCGGACATGACGACGAACATCACCAGGATCATACCGAGCGCCAGCGCCCCGGCCAGATTCTCCCGGCCGAGCAGGGTTTCGCTGGTCAGGGCCGAGCGGATCTGCAGCGGAACAATCTGCGATCCCTGGCTGGTGAGCGCGGCGGCGGTCGCGTAGGAGGAGAATGCGTTGGCGAAGAGCAGCAATAGGCTGCCGAGGAACGAGGGCGCGAGCACGGGGAACGCGATCCGGAACCAGTAGGTGGCCCGGTTGCCGCCGAGCGTCGCGTTGGCCTCGGCCCAGTGCGGGTTGAGCGCCTGCAGGGCCGGCAGGAAAGTGATGACCATCAGGGGAACCTGGAAGTAGATGTAGGGCAGCACCAGGCCGGGCAGCTCGTAGAGCCACACCCCGCCGGCGAAGATGTCGACGCCGAAGGTGTCGCGCAGGATCACGGTGACCAGACCCTGGATGCCGATGGTCGCCACGAACGCGAAGGCGAGCATGACCCCGCCGAACTGGGCGAGCACGCCGCTGAGCGAGTCCACGACGGCGCGGAGCGGGCCGTTCTCCCGCGCGCCGAGCAGGCCGTAGCAGGCCACGGCTCCGACGATCGCGCCCACGACGGCGGTGAGCGCCGACAGCCCGAACGAGGCAGCGAAGGCGTCCCTCAGGACCGGGGTGCCCAACGCGGCCACGGTGTCCAGCGTGAACGTCCCGGCCTCGTCGACGAAGCCGCTGCCGACGGCGATCAGGGTCGGCACGAACAGGAAGAGCATCACATACGCTGCAAACGGCAGCAGCCCGAAGGCTGCTGCCGTTCCGCGTCTGCTACTGGACAGCTGCGGCCCACTTCGCGCCGAGGAGCACGGCTCCCGCGGTGCTCTCCGCCTCGGAGGGAACGACGGTTTCGGCCGGGGCGGCCGGGAGGGCGGCGAGGAGGTCGGCGTCGATGGTGCCGGCCGCCTCCATCGCCTCGGCGCGCACCGGGCGGGCGCCGCCGGCGAGCCAGAGGTTCTGGCCCTCGTCACTGTAGAGGAACTCCTGCCAGAGCCGGGCGGCGGCCGGGTGCGGGGCATCCTTGTTGATGGCCTGGTTGTAGTACCCGGCGTAGCCGGTGCCCGGGAAGACGACGACCTCCCAGTTGCGCTCACCGGCGAGGCTCGTGCCGTAGCCCACGTTGAGGTAGTCCCAGTCGAAGACCACCGGAGTCTCCCCCGACGCGATGGTCGCCGGGGTGGGGTCGACCTTGACGAAGTTGCCGGCCTGGTTGAGTTCGTCGAAGAAGTCGATCCCGGCCTGGAAATCGCTGACGTCACCCCCGTTCTGCACGGTGGCCAGCCCGACGGCGGCGAAGGCCGCCCCGGCCTGCGTCGGGTCGCCGTTGATCGCGACCTTGCCCTTGTACTCGGCGCCGAGCAGGTCCCTCAGCTCGGTCGGCGCGGGCACGGCATCGGGGTCGTAGCCGACCGCCATGTAGCCGCCGTAGTCACCCGTGTATAGCCCCGAGGCCTCCTTGAGCGCATCCGGGATCTCGGCCCAGCCAGCCACCTGGTAGGGCGCGAAACGATCGGTGCTGGACAGCGCCACCGCCAGCCCCAGGTCGAAGACGTCGGGGGCGGTGTCCTGCCCGACGAGGTTGTCGGCGGCCAGGATCTCCTCGGCGCTGGACGCGTCGGGCGAGGCCTCGGTGATCGCGATCTCCGGGTACTTCGCGGCGAACGCGTCGAGCACGGCGCCGTAATTGGCCCAGTCCCGCGGCAGGGCGATCACGTTCAGGCCGCCTTCGGCCCTGGCCGCATCCTCGAGGGCGGCCAGGTCACCGAACGCGGAGAGGCTCGTCGCGGTGGCGGCGTCGATCTCGCCGGAGCCGGAGTCGGCATCTGCGGCGCCGGAGCAGGCGGCCAGGCTCAGGGCCAGGGCGGTGGCCGCGGCCAGGGTGGCCAGGGTGCGGGTGGTGAACACGTTTTCCTCCGTCGGACCGGTGCCGGCCGCCGCGCGGGGCGCGGACGTGTGGAGCCGGGTAGCTGGTCAAGGCGAGGCTAGGAGCGGCCGGCGACCGAACGGGGGTGCGACGCTGAACATCGGGTGAATGCCGACTGAAGCGTGCCGCTAGGTGTACCGAGTCATGACGTTGGTGACACTCGGCTGATGGGGGTTGCTCCGATGCCGCCGTGGATTCGTTCAGTGTTGTAGTAGTTGAGCCAGGGTGCAAGAGCTGCTGTG
>NZ_SOGK01000044.1:0-5287 GCF_004564305.1 Cryobacterium sp. TMT3-29-2 | reverse complement strand
CGTCCACCCCCTCCCAGAACGACAAACGGACACTCAAAGGCGACAACGGTCGAGCCATCGACAACACCCCACAGAACTCAGGGTGTTGCTCTCACCAACTGAACTCGCCCAAGACGCTGACCCTGCATCTGAGGCGTCCCTGCGCGCGCCAATCGGCAGGAGAGAACGGACGAGGTAGTCGATGAGACGCCATATCGCGACACCTATGAGGCCCGCTATTGTGGGAGATTCGCCGTCGCTGGCGGGCGAGGAGCAGCGCCTTGGAAATCATTTAGCTTTTCGAATCAAAAGGTGCGTAGGTCTGCTCTACGTTGGTCTTTGCGGGCATGCGTTGGTATTCCGGTCTTCGCATGAATGGAGCGACGGTCGGGCAGCCTGAGGCAATGTTCGAGGTTGGGTGCTTGAGTTGACTTTCAGATTCGGCCATGTTCGCGATTTGGCTCGGGTGGCCGCAACTCGTGCACCGCCTCCGATACGGTCACCGTGTTCCTGCCTGTCGTCTTGGCCGCATACAGTGCGGTGTCAGCTTCGTTGAGGATTTGTTCGCTGCCCACCCGGCGGCCCGGCATGTAGGTGGATATCCCCGCGCTGATCGTAAGGACGCCGGAGGGGTCGCCGGTGTGGGCAATGCCCAGGTCCTGCAGCGCTGCTCGGGATCGTTCCATGGCGACCTGTGCTCCGGCCCAGGACTGCTCCGGGAGCAGGATGATGAACTCCTCTCCGCCGTACCGGTAGATGCTGTCACCTCGCCGGGCCTGGCTGGCGAGTGCAGCAGCGACTGCTTTCAGCGCTGTATCCCCGGCGGGGTGGCCGTAGATGTCGTTGTAGCTCTTGAAATTGTCCACGTCGCACATGGCCAGGCAGTAATCGTGTCCGTACCTTTCGCTCCGGCTGTGTAGCAGTTCTAGGTCTTCAGGCAGGGTCAGCCGGTTGCGCAGACCCGTCAGCGGATCGGTGCGGGCTTGTTCGGCCAATGCCTGGCGGTAACCGGCAAGTTCGGTGTGCAGGGATGTCACTCTGAGTGCCGCGATCAGGCGGGTATGCAGTGTGAACGGGTCCAGGGGCTTGGTCACGTAATCGTCGGCGCCGGCGCTCATGCCCGCCAGGATATCTTCCTGGGCTCCGAGCGAGGTCAGTAGGACCAGATACGTGTAAGAGTCTTCTTCATCGGCACGGATGGCCCGGCAGAGGGCTAACCCGTCGAGTCCAGGCATCATCAAGTCCGTGACCACGACCTGGGGCCGGTGGCTCTGGTATAGCCGCCACGCGGTATCCCCGTCAGCAGCCGTAAGGCATTCGTGTCCGGACCTTTCAACGGCCGCCTGAGCGACCAGAAGCGAACCCGGATCGTCGTCCACGACGAGGACCTTCATGATGTCTGGGACAGCGCGTTCTCCAACGCCGTATCCACCCGTGCAAGCTCGGTCTCGAGTCGGGCCAGCAGCTCCGGGTCGGGTTGGCTATCGGCTTCGCGTCCGAGGTACTCCAGTTCTTGGCACAGTGCGACGGCGCCAGTGGCTCCGATGTTGGCCGCGGCGCCTTTCAGTTTGTGGGCCGCCTGTTCAAGGGCGTCTCCGCCGCCGCTCTTCATGGCCTGGTGGAGGGCGGCGAGGCTGGAGGGGACACCTCGCTGGAAGGCCTGGGTTGCTGCGGGCAGCAACCCTTGCCCGTCGGCTGGTCCCAGGTCACGCAGAATTGCAAGTCGGGCCGGGTCCACCGCGGGTGGCGTACCCTCGTCTGGTGCGGTCCGGGGCACCCATCGCGCCAGGGTCTCGCCCAGGGCGGCCATGTTCACGGGCTTTGCGAGGTAGTCGTCCATCCCGGCCGCTAGGCAACGCTCTCGGTCTTCATCCAGTGCTCCGGCGGTCATGGCGATGATGGGCAGGCGTGCGGGGTGGTCTCCTCGGGCCCGGATGGTCCGGGTGGCCTCGAAGCCGTCCATGACCGGCATGTGGCAATCCATGAGCACAGCTAAGTAGTGGTGGGCGGCAGTGGCGGAGACCGCAGCGACACCGTCGGCCACCACGTCGGCGTCGTATCCCAGTTTGGCGACCATTTCGCGGGCGACCAGCTGATTGACCTCGTTGTCCTCGACCACCAGGATCCGTCCGCGGGAAGGTATCGCCGATCGGGCAGGCCTGGTCGGTGCGGGCGCAGGCGCCGCCGGTGCGGAGGTGGCCATCAGGCGCATGAGGCGGTCATACAACTCTGAGCTGCGGACAGGTTTGGTGAGCCATTCGCGGATGCCTGCCTCGACCAGATCGGTCTTGGTGACCTGGGATGTGGAGGTCAGCATCAGGAGCTTGATGCTCTGCAGGGCAGGGTCAGCGGTGAGTTCGCTGGCCAGTTCCAATCCGTCCATTTCCGGCATGCACATGTCGAGCACGGCGATGTCGTAGGGGTGCCCGGCGGCGGCCGCGGCCCGGGACCGGTCCAGGGCCGCGGCCGCGTCCGTGACAGCTTCTGGCTGGAGTCCCCACGCTGTCAGCTGGGATTGAAGGACGAGACGATTGGTCGCGTTGTCATCAACCACCAGCACCCGCAGCCCGGCCAACACACCTGGGACCGGGGGTTCCGGGGCCGCTGCGGGGGCTTCGGCCACGGGCAGCGGGATCGTGAACCAGAACGTGCTGCCTTCACCCAGTGCACTGGTCAAACCGATTTCCCCGCCCATCGCCTCCGTCAGCCGCCGGCAGATAGCCAGACCCAGCCCGGTTCCGCCGTACCGGCGTGTGGTGGAGGCATCAGCCTGGGAAAATGATTCGAACAAGCGAAGATGATCGCCCGGGGCGATACCGATCCCGGTATCACGAACATCAAAGCGCACCACGGCCTTCCCTGCGTCACGCCCCGTCACTGTTACCTGGATGGCCACCTCACCGGCTGCAGTGAACTTCACGGCATTGGATATTAGATTCAGCAGGATCTGCCGGATCCGACCGGCATCACCGGCGAGCCACGCCGGGACCTCCGGTTGGCAATAAGCGATGAGCTCCAAGTCCTTGCTTTGGGCAGCTTCGGCCAGAAGCGCGGCAACTTCCTCCACCAAAAGCCGCGGATTAAAGGAGGTGACATCCAATTCGACTTTCCCCGCCTCCAGCTTCGAAAAATCCAGAATGTCGTTGAGCAATGACAGCAGGGCCTCAGCCGCACTATTCACACCCTCTGCGTACTTGCGTTGCGTCTCATCCAGGGCAGTGTCTAAGAGTAGGGCGGTCAAACCGACGACGCCGTTCATCGGCGTCCGGATCTCATGACTCATTGTCGCCAGGAACTCCGACTTCAACCGGCTCGTTTCCAACGCCGCTTCACGCGCGGCCAACAGCTCCTCCTCGGCGGCCCGGCGCCCGGTGATGTCTTGTCCGATCGCAGCGATCCCGCGGACCCCGTGTTCGCCGCGGATGGGGGAAACGGTCAAGGCAACAGGCACGATGGACCCGTCATTTCTCGCCCTCTCCGTCTCGTAGCTCCGGGCGTCGCCGCCCGCAGCAATACCGGCCAGAATCGCCTCCTCGGACTCCCGGAGATGATCCGGAATGAGGAAGCTGAGGTCCCGGCCGATCGCCTCGGCGGCGGTATACCCGTACAGCCGTTCGGCGCCGGGGTTCCAGCTGGTGATGACGCCATTCACATCCTTGCCCACGATCGCGTCTGGAGCCGAATTGACGATCGCCCCCAGGCCTTCCAGCTCCGCGAGTGCATCCCGGGCCTGGTCCTGCGCGCGGCGGCGGGACGTGATATCGCGGAAACTCCAGACCCGTCCGACAATCTCTTCCCCGACGCGTTGGGGCCGGGAGTACCGTTCAAAGGTGCGTCCGTCACGGAAGTCCAAGACATCCAAGCTCTCAGCGCCGGGATCCGCATATAGTTCCCGCACCTTGTCCACGAAGCTTTCCGGATTGGCCACCTGATCCACGACAAACGCCATCATTTTCCCGTCATCATGGGAGACCATGAGCTCCGCCGGGATACCCCACAGAATGGCGAACTGTTCGTTGGAACCCGCAATCCGCCCATCGGCCGTCACAACCAGGATGCCGTCCGCGGTCGATTCCAGGGTGGCACTGAGCAAAGACAGCGCATCACGGAGCTCCCCGTCAATATGCCGGCGTTCACTCACATCCCGGACGGACGCGACGATTTCCATGCCGGGTCCGGTGCCAAACGGAACGAAGCTAATCTCGATCGGAAACTCCGTGCCGTCACGGCGACGGCCGAACAATTTCAGGTCCGTCCCTATCCGGCGCATCCGCGGGTCGGTCGCGAAGCCGTCCCGGATGACCTCGTTGTGGTCCTCGTACCACGCCGGAAGGAGCATTCCGAAATGCTTGCCCAGCAGCTGACTCCGCGGATAACCGAAGAGCCGTTCGATCTGGGCATTGACGAACGTGATGTGCCCGGGTCCGTCGATCATCAGCAAAGCGTCTGGTGCGGACTCCACCAGGTCCCGATAGAAATCCACGTCCTCGACCCGCGCCACTTCGACTGCCATCTTGACCCCCGGTACTACCTGGATAGACAAAGCCGGCCACACCCGTGGACGGCTGGGATAGGCCCACACGGACCTCCCCACGGACAGGCTATCCGGGCCCGGGCCCGAAAACACCACAAATTGCCGCACGCACCATGATCCTGTCCCCGCATAGCGCGGCCGTACGATCGTGGAGTGCCGGACCGGGACGTACCGCAGATGACGGAGGTGTACAGATCTGTTCCTTCCTCCAGTGCAGCCTTTCTTTTCTACGAGATGGCGTGCACCTGCCGGGCTGGCCACATCTGATGCACGTTGCTTTGCTTTTCCGAGGCCACCGCGGCGTCCGCCACTACCCCCAGGTCTACAGCCGGCTCGGATTCTCCCACCAGTACCGTGCCTTGGGACGCGAAGAGCTCTTGTTCGTTCTCGATCGTCATTGGAAGCGACTCGGCAAGACTCTCGATCCTGACGATTTCACCGATGCGCAAGCCATCGCCGCCATCGAGCGGATCACCCGCGGCAATTTCCGCCTTCTCGAGCGGCTCTTCCCTCAGATCAACCGGGTACTCAAGATCAACCAGCTCGACACAATCACCGACGACGTCATCGAAGCCGCCGCCAGCATCCTCGTCATCGCCAACTAGCGACACAAAGCGATCACAGTACACCGCCACAGAGCGCCAAACTCCACACCCGGGGAGTGTCCGGGACTGCCCCCGGTTTGGTTGACTCCTGACCTGTGGAGATTCGTCTTCGCTGGAAAGATGTCATCATGCCCAAGCCCTACCCGCCCGAGTTCCGCCGCGATGTTGT
>NZ_SOGK01000112.1:0-4770 GCF_004564305.1 Cryobacterium sp. TMT3-29-2 | reverse complement strand
CATGGACGAACTCGCGGATCTCCGCCGCGTTGAACCCCGGGCTGATCGACATTCCCTTGCCTCCTACTGCTTGTGAAGTGACTCACAAGCAGCTTGACGCAGAGGGTTTGGCCGCGTTTCAGGGCGATACAGCGAAAATCTCCGTCGAATTGGTTCGGGTGTGACGTGCCGGGGTCAGGGGTGGCCGACGTAGGCCGCGAGGTGCTGGCCGGTGAGGGTGGAGCGGGCGGCGATGAGGTCGGCCGGCGAGCCCTCGAAGACGATCCGGCCGCCGTCGTGGCCGGCACCGGGGCCAAGGTCGATGATCCAGTCGGCATGAGCCATCACCGCCTGGTGGTGCTCGACGACGATGACTGACTTGCCGGAGTCCACGAGCCGGTCGAGCAGGCCGAGGAGCTGCTCGACGTCGGCGAGGTGGAGTCCGGTGGTCGGCTCGTCGAGCACGTAGACGCCACCCTTCTCGGCCAGGTGGGTGGCGAGCTTGAGACGCTGGCGCTCGCCTCCGGAGAGCGTCGTGAGCGGCTGACCGAGGCTGAGGTAGCCGAGCCCGACGTCGGCGAGCCCCACCAGGATGGCGTGGGCGGCCGGCGATCGGGCCTCGCCGGTGCCGAAGAATTCCCCGGCCTCGATTACCGACATCGCGAGGACCTCGCTGATATCGCGGCCGCCGAGGCGGTATTCCAGCACGGATGCCTCGAACCGCTTGCCCTCGCACACCTCGCAGGTGGTTGCGACGCCCGCCATCATCGCCAAGTCGGTGTAGACGACGCCGGCGCCGTTGCAGTTGGGGCAGGCGCCCTCGGAGTTGGAGCTGAACAGCGCCGGCTTGACGCCGTTAGCTTTCGCGAAGGCCTTGCGGATCGGTTCGAGCATTCCGGTGTAGGTCGCCGGGTTGCTTCGTCGGGAACCGCGGATGCCGGCCTGATCGATCGACACCACGCCTGCGCCGGCGGGGATCGAGCCGTGTACGAGCGAGCTCTTGCCGGATCCCGCGACGCCGGTCAGCACCACCAGCACTCCCAGCGGGATGTCCACGTCCACCTCTTGGAGGTTGTTCTTGGTCGCGCCGCGAATCATGAGCGTTCCCGTGGGCGTGCGCACCGAGGGCTTGAGCGCTGCGCGATAGTCGAAGTGGCGGCCGGTGAGGGTGCCGCTGGTGCGTAACGCTTCGACGGTGCCCTCGAAGCAGACCGTGCCGCCCGCCGTGCCGGCTCCGGGGCCGAGGTCCACGACGTGGTCGGCGATCACGATCGCCTCCGGTTTGTGCTCCACGACGAGCACGGTGTTGCCCTTGTCTCGCAATTGCAGCAACAGCGTGTTCATCCGCTCGATGTCATGGGGATGCAGTCCGATGGTGGGCTCGTCGAAAACATAGGTCACGTCGGTGAGGGAGGATCCCAGGTGCCGGATCATCTTGGTGCGCTGGGCCTCGCCGCCGGACAGGGTGCCGGCCGGCCGGTCGAGCGAGAGGTAACCGAGCCCGATCTCCACGAACGAGTCGAGGATCTGGCGGAGCGCCCGCGTCAGCGGGGCCACCGACGGTTCGTCGAGCCCGCGAACCCACGCCGCCAGATCACTGATCTGCTGGGAGCAGGCGTCGGCGATGCTGACCCCCGAGATCTTCGACGAGCGCGCGGCTTCGCTGAGGCGGGTGCCTTCGCACTCGGGACAGGGTGCGAAGGCGACCGCGCGCTCCACGAAGGCGCGGATGTGCGGCTGCAGGGCGGCGACATCCTTCGACAGGAACGACTTCTGAATTTGCGGGATGAGGCCGAGGTAGGTCAGGTTGATTCCCTCGACCTTGATCTTGGTCGGCTCCTTGTAGAGCAGGTCGTCGAGTTCCTGCTTGCTGTACCGGCCGATGGGCTTGTCCGGGTCGAACCAGCCGCAGCCGCGGAAGATGCGGCCGTACCAGCCCTCCATCGTGTACCCGGGGATGGTGAGGGCACCCTCGTTGAGCGACTTGGAGTCGTCGTAGAGCGCGGAGCGGTCGATATCGTTGACGGTGCCCATGCCCTCGCAGCGCGGACACATGCCCCCGGTGATGCTGAAGCTGCGCCGTTCCTTAACGGTCTTCCCGGCCCGCTCGAGCGTGACCGCCCCGGCGCCGCTGATCGAGGCCACGTTGAACGAAAACGCCTGGGGCGATCCGATGTGCGGCTGCCCGAGCCGGCTGAAGAGGATGCGCAGCAGCGCGTTGGCGTCGGTGGCGGTGCCGACCGTGGAACGGGAGTTGGCGCCCATCCGCTCCTGGTCGACGATGATGGCTGTGGTCAGCCCGTCCAACACGTCGACCTCGGGCCGCGCGAGCGTGGGCATGAAACCCTGCACGAAGGCGCTGTAGGTCTCGTTGATCAGTCGCTGGGATTCCGCGGCGATCGTGCCGAAGACCAGTGAACTCTTGCCTGAGCCGGAGACCCCGGTGAACACGGTCAGCCGCCGCTTGGGGATATCGAGGCTGACATCTTTGAGATTGTTAACCCGCGCACCCTGCACCCGGATCCGATCGTGGCTGTCGGCAAAGTGCTGCGCGGGCGTGCCCGCGCCGGTTGCCCTGCTCAGGTCAGTGCTCATGGTGTCTCCCTCTGGCGGCCGAGGTTTTCACGTGCTCTCCCGGATCATCGCCTGGTACGAGTAAACCAGCTTCGAGGGCACCCAGGGCAAGCGGCTCGGCCGGCGACCAGGTCGTGCCTGTATGCAGTGTCAGTTCAGTCCCGTCAGGGCGCAAGCGCGCTCGGCCGACCAAAATTACATTCGAATTTTTAGACTTCAATACCTGACAGACCCCCGCTTTCACGTTCTATTTAGGCCATACTCGTCATATGACCAGCCTCCCGGAAACACCCGCAGCGGATGCCGCGCCCGGCCCGTCCGCGGCGGCGTGCGCGGTCGCGGAGCTGCGGGCCCTCGCGGCGGGGCTCGGGGAATCACTGCGGTATTCGGCCGTGCGCCGCTTCGACGACGGTCTGCTGCGGGTGGCCACGGCGGTGGAGGTTCTCGGCCGGCAGGTCGACGCGTTGCGGGTGGCTACGGCGGCGGAGGTCGCCGACCGGTCCCGGCCCGAGCTCGGCACCGGCCGCCTCTCCGCGAAGCGCGGCGGCCGCACTCCGGGGGAGCTTTTGGAGCGGGTCACCCTGGTGTCTGGGCCGACCGCGAACCGGCGGATGCGGCTGGGCCGGCAGCTGCGCACCGGGCGGTCCCTGGCCGGCGAACCTCTGCCGCCCACGTTCCCGGCCACGGCGATCGCTCTGGCCACCGGGGCGTCGACACGGCCGATGCGATCCTGTCCGCTTTGACGCCGACGCCGACGCCGACGCCGACGCTGCGGTGCACTGACCTGGCTCGCCGTGATCCTCGACGTCCCCTCCCGCGCGGGCGAATCCCCGACCATCGGCGGCGCCCCCGCCACGGTCCTCGTCAGCGTCCGAGAACAAGACCTGAACGCGAACTTCGGTCAGGGCCACGGCGTCGGCTGGATCGACGGAGTCGAAGCAACGATCACGATCAACGCCGTCACGGACCTGATCAGCACCGGCGGCCAACAAAAAATCGTCATCAACGACGAGGGACGCATCATCGCCCTCGGCTCACCCGAACGCTGCTTCACCCCCGCGCAACGCCGAGCGACCCGACTCCGCGACGGCACCTGCATCATCCCCGGCTGCACAATCCCGGCCGGAATGAGCGAGATCCACCACGTCATCCCACACGCAGAGGGCGGACCGACCCACACCCACAACGGCGTCTGCCTCTGCTGGTTCCACCACCGCATGCTCGCCGCCTCCGGCTGGGCCATCCGCATGATCCGCGGCGCCGTGCAGATCAAGGCACCACCCTGGCTGGAAACCGGGGCGCGCAAGTGGCGCAACGTGACGAAGTCCCGCACCCGCATGACCGACGCCGTCGAACGCAAGAACGTCACCCGGCACGACTGATAGGAGTCGGGTCTCTGGTCTCGACCAGGCTCGACAGGCTCGACCAATGTCGCCGCGAACCCCCACGCAGGTCGTAGCCTTGAAACATGAGCACAGGCACCCGGGAACCTCTGTACACCACGGCGATTCTGGCCGGGCGGGCCGTGTTCGGCCTGCTGCGCCTGAAGCCATCCGTGACCGGCCTGAAGAACCTGCCGGACACCGGGGGAGCGGTGCTGGCGATCACCCACTTCGGCTACATGGACTTCGCCCTGGTCGAGTGGATGCTGTGGCACAAGAACCGCCGTCACATCCGTTTCATGGCCAAGAAGGGCGCGTTCGACCAGAAGCTCGTGGGCGTGCTCCTGCGGGGCATGCGACACATCTCGGTCGATATGAAGGCCGGGGCGGAGGCGTACGGCCAGGCCGTGACGGCGCTGCGTGCGGGCGAACTTCTCGGCGTGTTCCCTGAGGGCGGCGTGAACGCGTCCTTCACCGTGCGCGAGTTGAAATCGGGGGCCATCCGGATGGCGGCCGAGGCGGGCGTCCCCGTGATCCCGATCGCGGTCTGGGGCGGGCATCGGGTGCTCACCAAGAACCACAAGCCGGCCCTGCGGGAGGTGTTCGGCGTGCCCATCCGCTTCGCCGTTGGCCTGCCGTTCGCGGTCTCCGCGGGGGAGGATGCGCAGTCGATGACGCTGGCTCTCCACGAGACCCTGCAGGGTCTCGTCGACGGGTTGCAGAAGGCCTACCCGGTGGACGGCGCCGGCCAGTGGTGGCAGCCGCGGCATCTCGGCGGCACCGCGCCCACGCCGGAGGAGGCCGCCGTGGCCGAGGCAGAGCGGCGCCGCCTCCG
>NZ_SOGK01000098.1:0-4622 GCF_004564305.1 Cryobacterium sp. TMT3-29-2 | reverse complement strand
GACGAGATCGTGGCAGAACTCAACAATCGCCCACGGAGAACATTGGGATGGCAGACTCCTCATGAGGTCTTCAGCACCGCATGCGTTGCCTTGACCGCTTGAAACTGTCGTCGTTATTGGCCTACTTTTCAACCGTCGCTGACATTGCCCACTTCCTCCTGAGCAAGGACAATCAGTGACTGCGCGCGTGGTGATGGGAATAGGGCGTCCGCATCAATGATGAGCCGCGCTGCGTTTTCGAGGAGTGCCAGCCAGAATGCCCGAGCGGTCGTCGGCGTCAGCATCGTCACGTTGCCAGACTAGAGGTCATTGCCGCGCGCCGTGCTACAGCCCAGCCCGGTCAGGGCGTTGAGCTATGCCTGGAGATTCTGCATCCTGCGACGGAACTGCGTAGCTCACCCGCTTTGGTGTGCCCGATAGCCGATGGCGAATTCAACCAATCGTTGCAACGACCAGTTGAATTCGCCAACCCTTTCCGGGCCATTTGGCCTAACTATTAGCGTGGTCGGGAATTTTCACGAGCAGTTGGCCGACCTCGCAGTCGAGCGCGTCGCAGATCGCGTACAGCGTGGAGAAGCGAATTGCACGCGCGCGATCATTTTTCAGGACCGACAGGTTCACGATACTTAGCCCGACCAATTCACTCAGCCGCGTGAGCGTCATCTGGCGCTCCTCCAACAGTTCGTCAAGCTGGCAATGGATGCCACCCGATAATTCATCCGGCATCCCGATTAGACCAATCCTTCCGTCTCGCGCTGCAGGCTGGCACCGGCGTGGAAGACGCAGGCGATGATGCCTAGGGTCAAACCGACAAAGACGGGCGTCCAATCAAACGCAGGCGCGGGTAGCCAGCCAGCCAAGGGCGTGTCTGACAGCAGCTCCCATCGGACCAGGCTGGTGCCGAAACCAGCAAGCAGTTGATTCGTGCTCCCGACGATGGCGATAGTCAGTGCGGAAATCGTCATTCCTCGAATAACGGGCCCGGCGAAGGGCTGTCCGCTGCGAACATTTCGGGCGAGGACCATGATGGCGAGAGCCACGATGCCGTGCGCAAGAGGGGTGAGCGCCCTGGGTGCGTAGTAGAGCAGTGAAGTGCCGAGGCTGAGATCCTGCGCGGTGAACTCGACCTCGGTGAAATACGCGTCGGGCGACTGCGCACTGACGTCTAGGGCTGAGACCGAAGTTGCCGGGCTGGCGCCGACCGGCAGGGTGATCGCGGAACCGCCGCCGGCCAGTCCCGAGCTGAGTAGAACAAAAAGCATGAAAGCGGCGAAAACGAAGGCGACCATCGCGTAGACACCTGCCACGACCTGCACGGCCACCAAGGTTCGTGCTTGTCGACTTGAAGTCGATGTCTGCATAATGCCCCTCCTGGCTACTTAACGATTATCGAGAATCTAACCGAGAGCCGCCTTGGATTGCCAGACCCGATCAAGCTGTCCGCATTCTGAATCCTGACCTGACGAAGCTAGCGAGGATGGCCAGCCTTCCCGACCGACCTAATCCTTATCAGTGCGCGGTTGGCGATTCTTTGCGATGTAGACGTTGAGTGCCCGGATTGCTGTGATTGCCAGCCAAAACAGGACAACAACAGCGGCGAGAGCCGCGATCAAATAAACCGTCACGATTGCATTGAATTGAAACATGGGCCGAGCCTACTGGTCCGGGGTCTCCCGCAAGCGAGTTGCTGAATCGACTCACTAAGCGGTCTGAGCGGTGTCCGCGAATAGTGAGTGGAGTTTCCGCGTCGACGATCGAGTCGCTAGCTTACGAGATCTGGTCAAGCGGTTTCGTTCTCACCGGACTTGCACCGGGGGCGCAACCGACGCGAGCCAGACAAGCGTTTATCAGCAGCACGGTCAACTAATTCCGTCACGACGACGAGGGCTAAGGCCGGCCCCGCACCATTGGCCTAGCTGGTGGATGCCGGCGGGACGACGAAAACTCCAATCACGCCAGCGCCGGTTCGCGGCTTGCGACTCTGAGGATGGTGACGGCGGCGAGTGCCAACAAGGCGACCCCGCTAACGGCATACAGGACTCCGCCCCACAGCGTGTGGTCACCACCCGAGACAGCAAAAGTGTCCGCGACATCCATCCCCAGGGAGAATGAACCAAAGAAGTAGGCTGGCGCGCCAGCGGCAACCACAGCGAGATGGCCCATACTGACAGCACCTCGTCCGAGATACCCGGTGAAGCCGAGGACGCTCGGTACAAGCGCGAGCAGGACGCCAACAGCACCCCACACGATCAGGCCGATTGCGGCAGCGGTCACGTTCACTCCAGCGTCACCAAGTTCCGCCAAGATCTCCGGGTGTGTCAACGCAGGGACGGCGGCTACTGGATCCCACACCACGATCGTCAGCACCATCACCGCCGCATACAACGCCACTACAACCGGCCCCGCTAAAAATGAAAGACGTTTCCCCATTTGGGCACAGTAGCTCGAGGTCGATCCCATCTACTGATTGGCCCACCGCAGGTTGCCGAAACGACGCCTGCATGCCAGACCTCGACGGACGCACATTCGGCGCTAACTCGCGGAGGATTCGAAGTCTCGGGGGAGTGGCATTTCGGAACCCTTTGCGGTCACTCCATTAGTCCCCCTTCGGATTGGCCATAGACAGGTGCGTAGGGTGAGGTCATGCGAAATGAACGAGGGTTGTTCCCTTGGTGGGTCACACGAGTTCTCTTCTCCCTCGGCGTTATGTCGGTCTTCTCTTTTGTTTTCCAGGTGCTTCTTCGATCAGCAAGTCCCTATTCCTGGATCCTGATTCTGGTCGGTCTTGCTCTCATCGCGGTGTCTGTCCATGGCCCCTGGGACAGCGAGGCTAGTGGTCGAAATCGGTCCGTTCTGGGATTTAGGGCACGGCCTGGTCCGGAATGACACCATGTGACTTGCATCTATCGATAGGGAAGAGAGGTACCGAATTGACTTTGCTCATGACCGCGATCCCTACACAGGTTCGGCCGGTCGGATGGAGATATCGGCTGCTCGGCCTTGGTCTGGGTGCACTCCTCATGTTCGACTTAGCCAGTTTCTATGGCCCTCTCAATGTCATTGCGCTCTTCAGCCACGGAGGATTGGTCGGGCCATGGGACGTATTCAACAATTCGCTCTTTGGTCTCGGATTCGCGAGCTACATGGTGCCGTTCGGCTTGCTTTCCGGGTGGGTTAGCAGCGAGGCCTCCCTCGGCCTGGCGAAGCCGCTCTCCAGGAAGTTGGCCACTCGTCCACGCCGGCGCCGCGTGTTGACCGCCATGTCGACAGCGCTGGTCACGCTGACGTGCAGTGTCATCCTCTCCTTCGCCTTTGGCTTTCAGATCCTGGGCTTTTACGGCATCATCGTGATCGTTGTATTCGGTGCAGCCTTGCTCGGAGACCCCTGGTTGAACAGGAGGGCCGCGCCGGTGCCCGTGTGATTGCGGATCGCCGCAATCGGAGCGCAGACACGCCACCGGAATGAAAGCAAACGGAATACGGACCTTAGCTTCGACGAGTTTCGGAATTGATGCTCGAAATTGCAGCCTGTCCCTGTCGGTGAAGTTGAGGGCGCCAAGCGCTGCAAGTTGAACCGCCGGCCTCCTTACGACTGTCGAGGATTCACTTCGTCACGGTGCAGTTGCGCCCATGGCCTATCCAGACGGCGCCCAAGTCGTTGGGATATCGTGCCTCCGACCCCACCGCCGAGTCATCAGTGGCCCCTCCCGACGACTCGACCAGCGTTGGTACAGCTGTTTGTACGGCGGGAAAATGCCGTCGCGCCCGGAACATAACGACGTGCGGGCATACTCCTTGCAACACGGCGATTGGTCGGGCGCAGTCCGCCCAAGACCGATTAGATGGATAGATGGATTCGAACTATCGGTTCTCAGCCGACGTTGCCGATATTGACCGTGACCAAGTGCACCGCTGGATCAGCGAGCAGTCTTATTGGGCGCCAGGGAGATCACGTGCCCGGCAGGATGCAGCCATAGACGGCTCACGGAACTTCGGCGTCTACGACACCGAATCGAACAAGCAAGTCGCCTATGCGCGGGTCGTCACGGATGGAGTGACTTTTGCATGGCTTTGCGATGTGTTCGTCGACCCCCAGGTTCGAGGCCGCGGCATTGGCGCTGTCCTCATCGAGGGAGTTCTGGCAGAGTTCGAGCCGCTTGGTCTGCGGCGCATGGCTCTCTCGACCAACGATGCGCACGGCTTGTATTCCAGATCAGGGTTCACCGCTTTGGCTATCCCCGAGACGTGGATGGAACGAATCGGCAACCCGAGCGCTTAGTCACCAGCAGGCTTCGGGTCGGGAACTCACCTATTCCCGCCCTTCAGGTTGGGTGTCACGGGGGAACGTCTATCGGGCGTTCCGACGTCAGATTGACGCTGCTGACTGAACGTTCGTGCCAGGCGGCATGAATGTTGCTCATGAGCCCTCATGTCCCACCCTCAAAACCCTGCTGTGATGACCTAACCTTGCATAACCCGGTATAGTGCAATGCATGGGCCAATCAGAAGATATAGTCCTCACAAATCTGCGCAAGGGCGTCTTGGAATTCTGCCTCCTGGCGCTGTTACGCGAGGGTGAATGGTACGGGCTGGACATTGCCCGGCGCCTCAGCGAGCAAGGT
>NZ_SOGK01000086.1:0-4453 GCF_004564305.1 Cryobacterium sp. TMT3-29-2 | reverse complement strand
GCCGGCATCCGCGCCGTCGCCGTGCCGCTCTGGATGCGGGACGCCCCCACGACCGCCGCGCTGGCCGCGGAGGCGCTGGCCCTCGGCGGCATGGGCGCCCACCCCGCCCAACGCGCTCACGCCTGAGGCCCGACCCCGCCCGACACTGGACCTCCCCCCGGCGACCGGTCTAGGGTCACGGCATGACAGTGATCGGATTCCACGCCTCCCACGAACAGATCCATCCCTCCGAGTTGCTCCGCGCGGTGCAACGGGCGGAGCAGGCCGGCTTCACCGCGGCCATGTGCTCCGACCATTTCGCGCCCTGGAGCGAGCGGCAGGGGCAGTCGGCCTTCGCCTGGGCCTGGCTCGGGGCCGCACTGCAGTCGACCGGCCTCCCGTTCGGCGTCGTGAACGCGCCGGGCCAGCGCTACCATCCCGCGATCATCGCGCAGGCAGCGGCGACGCTGGCCGCCATGTACGAGGGCCGCTTCTGGGTGGCGCTCGGGTCGGGAGAGGCCGCCAATGAGCACATCACCGGCGACGGCTGGCCCCGCAAGGACGTGCGGAACGAACGGCTCCTCGAATCGGTGCAGATCATCCGCGCCCTCCTCGCCGGCGAGGAGGTAAGCGCCGACGGTCTGGTGAGGGTCGACCGGGCCAGGCTCTGGACTCGCCCGGAGACACCGCCTCTCCTGCTGGCCGCCGCCGTGAGCGCCGAGACGGCGGGCTGGGCGGCGGACTGGGCCGACGGGCTCGCGACCATCGCCCAGCCGGCACCGACGCTGCGCCGGGTCATCGGCAGCTACCGCGATGCGGGCGGCACCGGGCCGGTCGCCCTGCAGGTGCACCTGAGTTACGCCGACAGCGACGGCGAGGCACTGTCGATCGCGCACGACCAGTGGCGCACCAACGTGTTCTCGCCGCCGCTGTGCTGGGATCTCGACACCCCGGAAGCGTTCGACGAGGCAGCGAAGCATGTGCCGCCGGAGGCGATGCGCGACTCCGTGCTCATCTCCCCCGATCCCGGGCAGCACGCCGACTGGCTGGCCTCCCTGATCGAGCTCGGCGTCGACGAGATCTACCTGCACCACGTGGGCCAGGACCAGGACCGCTTCATCGACGTGTTCGGCGAGCACGTGCTGCCCCGGCTCCACCCCACCAGGAAGGCATCCGCGTGAAGGTCACCGACACCAGCGACCTGTGGTGGAAGAGCGCCATCGTGTACTGCCTCGACGTCGAGACGTTCATGGACTGGAACAACGACGGAACCGGGGACTTCACCGGCCTGGCCCACCGCATCGATTACCTGAACGAACTCGGGGTGACCTGCCTCTGGCTCATGCCGTTCTATCCGACACCGGATCGGGACGACGGCTACGACATCACCGACTTCTACTCGGTCGACCCCCGGCTGGGCCATCTCGGCGACCTGGTCGAAACAATCCGGCTCGCGAAGGATCGAGGGATGCGTGTGATCGCGGACCTGGTGATCAACCACACCTCCGACCAGCATCCGTGGTTCATCTCGGCCCGGTCCAGCCGCAACTCCCCCTACCGCGACTACTACGTCTGGCGCGACGAGCCGCCGGCGAAACAGGGCGAGCCGGTCTTCCCCGACCAGGAGACCAGCAATTGGGAACTTGATCCGAAAACCGGCCAGTACTATCAGCACGTCTTCTACAAGCATCAGCCCGACCTCAACGTGACCAACCCGGTGGTGCGCGACGAGATCGCCAAGGTGATCGGCTTCTGGTTGGAGCTGGGCCTGTCGGGATTCCGCGTCGATGCGGTCCCGTTCCTGCTCGAGACGACCGATGTGGTCGGCGGCAAGGGCGCCTTCCCGGACCCGCACGACTACCTGCGTGCGCTGCGGGCGTTCCTCGGACGTCGCTCCGGCGACGGGGTGCTCCTCGGCGAAGTGAACCTGCCCCGCGCCGAGCAGGCCCTGTATTTCGGCGGCGCCGAGGGCGACGAACTGACGATGCAGTTCGACTTCATCGGTATGCAGCAGATGTACCTGTCCCTGGCCCGGGCGGATGCCTCCCCGCTGATCGACGCCCTGCAGTCGCGTCCGATCGGGTCGCCGGACTCGCAGTGGGCCAACTTCGTGCGCAATCACGACGAGCTGACCCTGGACAAGCTGACCGATGCGGAGCGCGCCGAAGTCTTCGCCGCCTTCGGCCCGGAGGAGAGAATGCAGGTGTTCGGTCGCGGGCTGGTGCGGCGACTGCCCCCGATGCTCGACGGCGATCCCCGTCGCGTGCGAATGGTCTACAGCCTGCTGTTCTCCCTGCCGGGAACCCCGGTGCTGTTCTACGGCGAGGAGATCGGCATGGGCGAGAACCTGGAGGAGAAGGGCAGATTGGCCGTGCGCACCCCGATGCAGTGGAACGACGGCAAGAACGGCGGTTTCTCCCTTGCTCCCCAGTCGAAACTCTGCGCCGGCGTGGTCGAGGGCGGTTTCGGGCCGGCCCATGTCAACGTGCGCAGCCAGCGGCGCGATCACGATTCACTGCTGGGCTTCATTCAGACTCTGATCCGGCACTATCGCAACGCACCGGAATTCGGTTGGGGCGCCTTCGCGGTGCTCGAGCAGCCGGACCCCGCGGTGCTCGCCCACATGCTCAGCCTGGAGGATGGCCGCGTGGTGGCCTTGCACAACTTCAGTTCCGAGCCGACCGAGGTTCGCTTTTCCGTTCCGGCGCCCCGCGGAGCCACGCATCTGGACGACCTGTTCACGGGCGAGTCACTCCCGCTGACCAAGGCGGGACGGGCCGACGTCCCCCTGGACGGCTACGGCTACCGCTGGTTCCGGGTCGAGAACGGGCCGGACCCGCACCGCTACTGAGTGAGGTCGATCCGGGGCCCGTGATACCGTTAGCCACGCTTATGATATTTGCCGCCGGGTATTAGCGCGGATTTCCGGATGGCCTCATCCGGAAGGACGTTTTTGTCATGCCCGAAAATCGCACCGATTCCCCAGGGACGCCACCCGCCACCCTGATCCTCGCGATCACCGCCTGCCCCACCGGCATCGCGCACACCTATATGGCGGCCGAGAAACTCGAATCCGCGGCCGGGGAGCTCGGCTACGACGTGCGGATCGAGACCCACGGCTCCGTGGGGGTCGAGGGCACCTTCAGCTCGGATGAGATCACGCGCGCGGAGGCGATCGTCGTCGCGGCCGACACCCAGATCGACCTGTCCCGGTTTGCCGGCAAGCGCCTCATCTCAGCCAAGGTCGCCGATGGAATCCACCACCCGCAGCAGCTGATCGCGCAGGCCCTGGCCGCCGAACCCCGCGCTGCGGGCACCCCCGACGCGCCCGCCGGCCCGGCCGCCGGCAAAGCCGACTTCGGAGGCACGCTGTACCGCGCGCTGATGAACGGCGTCTCCTACATGATCCCGTTCGTCGTGGTCGGCGGGCTCCTCATTGCCATCTCGCTCTCGCTCGGCGGCGAGGCAACCCCGCAGGGCCTCGTCATCCCGGAGGGCAGCTTCTGGCTGACGATCAACCAGATCGGCGTGATCGGCTTCACCCTGATGGTGCCCATCCTCTCCGGATTCATCGCCTACGCGATCGCCGACCGGCCGGGGCTCGCACCGGGCATGATCTGCGGCTGGATCGCCACGACCGGCTCCTTCTACAACTCCGAATCGGGCGCCGGCTTCATCGGCGGCATCGTCACCGGTTTCCTCGTCGGCTTCGTCGCCCTCGGCATCAAGAAGATCCCCGTGCACCGTTTCATCCGCCCGATCATGCCGATCCTCGTCATCCCCGTGCTCACCACCGTGATCGTCGGAGGTGCCTTCGTACTCGCGCTCGGCCGGCCGATCAGCTGGGTCTTCGAGAGCATGACCACATTCCTCACCGGCCTCGAAGGCGGCAGCGTCGTCATCCTCGGCCTGATTCTGGGCGCGATGGTGGCCTTCGACATGGGCGGCCCGATCAACAAGACCGCGTTCCTCTTCGGTGGCGCCCTGATCGCGGCCGGAAACCCGGCCCCGATGGGCATGGTCGCGGCCGCCATCGCCGTGCCGCCGCTCGGCATGGGCCTGGCCACCCTGATCCGCGGCCGGCACTTCTCCAAGCCGGAACGGGAAGCCGGCATCGCCGCCCTGTTCATGGGCTTTTTCGGCATCACCGAGGGTGCCATCCCGCTCGCCGCCGCCAAGCCCCTCCAGGTCATCCCCGCCAACATGATCGGTGGCGCCGTTGCCGGCGGCATCGCCGCCCTGGTCGGCGTGACCGACTCGGTCCCGCACGGCGGTCCGATCGTCGCCGTCTTCGGCGCGGTCTCCGGCGTGCCGATGTACTTCGTGGCCCTCATCACCGGTGCGGTCGTCACGGCCCTCGTGGCCGTGCTGCTGCTCGGCATTTCCGCCCGTCGCGCCGGCCGACGCGAGGCGCCCGCCGAGCCCGCCGCGCCCGCCGCCGGGACCGCTGCCGAGGCATCCGTCGCGGGAGGCG
>NZ_SOGK01000120.1:0-4435 GCF_004564305.1 Cryobacterium sp. TMT3-29-2 | reverse complement strand
CCCGGTTCCCCGGCGCCCGGTTCCCCGGCGCCCGGTTCCCCGGCGCCGGGTTCGTCCGGCCCGGGTTCGTCCGGGCCGGGTTCGTCTGGCCCGGGTTCGTCTGGCCCGGTGCGCCGCCCTGGTGCCTGAGCGCGGCGTGCCCCGGCAGACGGTCGTCAAATCGGCCGGCGCGTCCCGGCGAGCCCGGCTGACCCCGGCACCCGGCACCGACCCTGATCCGCACCCGCCGGTCCTGCGTGAGGACGGCGGCGTCGTGCCCGCCGATCCGTCCGGACCGGGCACCCGCGGCGTCAACGACGATCGGCTCCGTCAGGACCGCCCGCCGCACTGGTAGCGGCAGCTTGCCGCCATCTGGGCCCGGCCGAGCGCGCGCGTGTGGCCAACTCAGGACATCCGTCGCCCGGTATGCCCGGCCGCCGCGGATCAGTGCGGTACCGGTGCGGATGTCCGGGCCGGCCCGGACGGATCTCCTGAGTTGGCCACTGTCCTGAGTTGGCCACTGTCCTGAGTTGGCCTCAGGGCTCGGCGGCTGTGCTGCAGCGCTCGCCCGGTTCCAGCATCCACCGTGCGCTCCACCCTGCGCTCCACCGTGCGTTTCGCCCGCGGGCCGAACGAATTCGACGGAGATTCTCGTTTCGAACCGGGTTTCGGCCTGATTTAGGGCCGTTTTGGGCAGAATCTCCGTCGAATTCGTTCGAGACTGAGCTGTGTCAAGCCTCGGAAGCGGAATGGGCGGTGGTGCGGTGCCTCGGGTGGGGAGGACGCGGACTGCTAGAGCGTGTGCTTCGGACCCTGCTCGAGCGTTGAGCCGGTGGCCAGCAGGTCGCGGATCTCGGTGAGCAGGTCGAGTTCCGTCGCCGGAGCGGCGGCCTCGGTGGCCGTGGGGATCCCGGCGACACGGCGGCGCTCCTGTGCGTGCTTGACATGGTTGAGCGGCATCACGAAGACGAAGTAGACGACGGCCGCGACCAGCAGGAATTGGATGGCCGCCGCGAGTACGAGCCCGAACGACAGTGCCCCCCCGCCGGGGAGGTTGACGATCATTGCCTTTCCGAGGCTCTCCGAGTTGAAGATGGCGGCGATCAGGGGGTTGAAGATGCCCGTAACGATCGCGTTGACCACCGCGGTGAACGCGGCGCCGATGACGACGGCGACGGCGAGCTCGATGACGTTGCCGCGCATGATGAATTCTTTGAAGCCCTGAATCATGGTGATACTCCGCAAAGGTTCCGGCGCCGTGGAAGGCGGATGGTGAGGTGGTGGAGGAGGTCAGGCAGACTTCGTGGCGGGCGCGGACGAGCTGTTGCTGCCGTTGCCGCTGTTGCTCGCCGCTTTCGCGGGGGCGGAGCTGTCCTTCGCTGGGGCCGCAGACTTCTCGCTGGAGGAGCTGGAGGAGCTGGAGGAGCTGGAGGAGCTGGAGGAGCTGGAGGAGCTGGAGGAGCTCGAGTCGGACTTCGTCTCCGACTTCTTGTCTGAGGACTTCGACGAGCGCTCGAGCGAGCGCTTCGCATCCGACCGGGCGTCGTTGCTGTAGAAACCGGACCCGCTGAAGGTCACGCCGATCGAGGAGAAGACCTTGCGCAGTCTGCCGTCGCAGGTCGGGCACTTGGTGAGCGAGTTGTCGGTGAATGCTTGCTGGATGTCGAACGCGGTGTCGCACTCGGTGCAACGGTAGGAATAGGTAGGCACTGGAACTCCGATGGGGGACCGGCCCGCGGGCCGGAATCTCCGATTGTGAAATGGCTTTCGTTGAACGGGAACGAAGGAAGGGGTCAGAACGCGATGATGCGTGTGGGGGTGACCAGGCCGTCGACCGGCTGGTCGTGCACCTCGCGGGGCACCTCATCGACGAACTCATTGTCGAAGATGACGGCATACACCGGCGGGCACTTCTCCATCGAACCGAGCGTCTTGTCGTAGTAGCCGCGACCCCAGCCCATCCGCAGGCCCGACGCGTCGACGGCGGCGGCCGGTACGACGATCAGGTCGACGTCATTGATCGCGATCGGGCCCAGCAAGCTGCCGCCCGCCTCGGGGGCACCCGAGAGTCCCTCAAATTCGGTCTGGTCCTCCCCGACGGTCCAGTCCAGGAGTCCGTCGTCGCGGGACACCGGGAACAGCACACGGATGCCCTGGGCCTCGGCCCAGTTCACGAACGACCGAGTGTCCGGCTCGTTGCGGGAGGACAGATAGCAGGAGATGGACCGGGCCGACAGGTCCAGGGTGATGCTCTGCAGATTCTGGGTGAAGCCGGCCGTCGCGGCCTCCCGCTCCACCGAAGTCAGGTTCTGCCGACGCTCCCGCAGCTCGGCGCGAAGCGCGCGCTTTCGGTGACCGATGTCGGAGTCCATATATCTCATCCTAGATGCCGATAACGTAGGGACCATGGGGACAACAATTACGAAAGCCGTCATTCCTGCTGCAGGACTGGGTACTCGCTTCCTTCCGGCCACCAAGGCCATGCCGAAGGAGATGCTGCCGGTCGTCGACAAGCCGGCCATCCAGTACGTGGTCGAGGAGGCCGTAGCCGCCGGCCTGACCGACGTGCTGATGGTCACCGGGCGCAACAAGAACGCGCTGGAAAACCATTTCGACCGCATGACCGAGCTTGAGGCCATCCTGAAGAAGAAGGGTGACCACGGCCGACTGGAGAAGGTCAACCACGCCACAGACTTAGCCGACATCCACTACGTGCGCCAGGGTGACCCTCTCGGCCTCGGCCACGCGGTGCTGCGGGCCAGGATGCATGTGGGCAACGAACCGTTCGCGGTGCTGCTCGGTGACGACATCATCGACGAGCGCGACCCGCTGCTAGCGAAGATGCTGGCGGAACAGGGCAAGCGCCACACCAGCATCATCGCCCTGATGGAGGTGGAGCCCTCGCAGATCCACCTCTACGGTGCCGCCGCCGTCGAGGCCACCGACGACCCTGACGTCGTGCGGGTGACCGGGCTGGTCGAGAAGCCGAGCACCGAGGATGCGCCGTCGAACCTGGCCATCATCGGCCGCTACGTGCTGCGCCCCGAGGTCTTCGGGGTGCTCGAGCACACTCAGCCCGGCAAGGGCAACGAGATCCAGCTCACCGATGCGCTGCAGGAAATGGCGTTGAACCCGGAGGAGACCGGCGGTGTGTACGGGGTCATCTTCCGCGGCCGCCGCTACGACACGGGGGATCGCCTCGACTACATCAAGGCCATCGTGCAGCTCGCCGTCGACCGCGAGGACCTCGGCCCGGACCTGCGGCCCTGGCTGCACCAGTTCGTCGCCACGCTCGACTAGGACGCGAGCAGTACATTGGGGAACACAATTTCGGCATTGAGTAGACGGGCACACTGTGGCGATCGCGATACCGACGCTTCATGACGGCCCCGTCACACTGCGGCCGATCCGATTGCGCGACGACCGCATCCTCGACCGGTCCCTGATGGAGAACCGGGGCTGGCTGCGCACCTGGGAGGCCACCAGCCCCTACGCGCCGATGTCCTTCGACACCCGCTCCAGCATCCGCAGCCTGCTCGCACACGCGCGGGCAGGCAGCGGGCTGCCGTTCGTGGTCGAATACCAGGGTGAGCTGGCCGGCCAGCTCAACGTGTCGTCGATCACCTGGGGGTCCCTGTCGTCGGCCACCATCGGCTACTGGGTCAGCGAGGAATTCGCGGGCAAGGCGATCACGCCCACCGCCGTGGCTCTGGCCACCGACTACTGTTTCGGCCAGCTCGGGCTGCACCGCATGGAGATCTGCATCCGGCCCGAGAACGTGCCCTCGCTGCGGGTCGTGGAGAAACTCGGCTTCCGCTACGAGGGGCTGCGCCGCCGGTATATCCACATCAACGGCGACTGGCGGGACCATTTCTGCTTCGGTCTGGTGGCCGAGGAAGTGCGTCAGGGTGTGCTGCGCCGTTGGCAGTCCGGCCAGGTGTCGGCCGACGCCGCCCGGGTGACGGACGTCGATCGTGCCGCGGCCGCGCATCCGTTGCCGGTGAGCGACCGATGAGTGTGGCAATTGCCCGTGACACACCCTCGATAATCATCCCCACAAGGCCGCGGCCCTCCTACCTTAGAAACTATGAGTAGCGAGGTCCTGGGCGGGGGAGTGATGATTGCGGTCGCGGCTGCCCTCTGGGTGACGTACCTCATGCCGACTTGGGCGCGTCGACGCCAATACCTCACCACCGAGCGCAACGCCGTCCGGCTCCAGCAGACCATGCGCATCCTGGCCGAGACGTCCGAGGTGCCCCAGCAGGTGCGGCTCGAAGCGAACGCGCGAACCGTCGTGACCCAACGCAAACTGCTGGCCCAGGCCGAGGACGATGCTCGGGCCGAGGCGAAGGCCGTGACGGATGCCGCGGCGTCCGCCCGGCGCTCCGCCGCGGCCCTGGCCGCCGCGAACCGTGCGGCCGCCGCCCGAGAGATCGCCGCGCAGGCTGCCGCCGTG
>NZ_SOGK01000070.1:0-3985 GCF_004564305.1 Cryobacterium sp. TMT3-29-2 | reverse complement strand
GCGGCTCGAATATGACGACCATGAAGTCGCCAGGTTTTGAAGTCATGGTTGTTCAGGATGGCATGCCCAATCGAGCGGGCTGGAGCAAGGCAAGCGAGAACCTCCGCATCAAGGACCAGTAGGTCCAGCGTCGCCGAAAGGGAACCCGAACCGGGCCTCCAAGATAGTTCGCTCCCGTGTGGGCAGCGCGTCGAGATAGAACGTGATGTCAGACCGGCGCAGGGCCTGAGTCGCGTATTCGTCTGGCTGGGGCAGGTCGTCGTCCATGATCAGCTCGGAGATGTCGGCCAATCCCTCGCCGAGGGGAGTCTGATAGGAGATTGGTTCGACGTCCCAGTCGAGCAAGGCCCGCACGTCGGCCATCGGAGACTGGCAGGCCTCGGCCAGCTCCGCCAGGGTGGGTTCGTGGTGCAGAGTGCCGGTGAGGTCGCTGCGGATGCGCTTGATCTTGTTGAGCTTCTCCACGGGGTGCATCGGGAGGCGAATGGTTCGTGCAGCGCCGATCATGTCCGGTTGCCGTATCGAGATGCGGGTCTACGAATCTAGCCATGGCGATTACGGGCACGAACTCGCCGGCCGAACTCGTTCAGATCGATGGTGCCATTGACGTAGAGGGCGGCATCGGCATCGAAATCGGCGCCCACCGTGAGACCTGCCATAACTTCTGAAGAGAAATCTTCGAACAACCCACAGAGAATATATGGGTACAAGCGATCCGCTTCAAGAATTCAGAAGCGGCCACCAATTGCTGGGTGGCCCGCTTCCCCGGCATGCTCGGCGGTGTTACACGAACACCCAAGTTTGAGTTACGTCATGACCCAGCGACACTCGCGTCGACAGGCGCGTCCGGTGTCATGTCGCGGCTTAGGCACGCCCAGTTCCCGGAACCGTTCGGGACGAGATCCGGTGGCGCGCAGTCATCCGCGGTGCTGGCGGATTAGCGCTGCGATGAGCAGCACGAGCCCGATCACGGCAGCCGCTGCGCCGATAACAAACGCCGTCACCGCGAAGGTGCCGTCCCCGCTTGAGTCGCTGCCCTCGGCAGATGCAACGAGTATCGAGAAGGCGACGAACCCTCCGATTAGCAGAAGCACTCCGACGCTTGCGGTGACGGCGCCACCAATGATGAAGCCGAGACGTTGCTGAGACATAGTTCCTCCTACGGATTGCAAAGCTTGGTTAGCATTGTCCATGTCGATACCACCGGTCGGGTGGTTTCGAGATCCCAAACAGGTTCGATGACGCCACCCGTGCCATGGCAGATGTACTGTCCCTGCAGGGTGATCCGCCACTTTGAGAGGTTTGCCTTCGGAGTTTTGGTAATCAACTCATCCCAGCCGGCCCACGCAGGAACCCTCAGCGGGAAGTTACTGTCGGCGTCCCTGTTGAGCCTTGGTTGAATTTTCCACGAGCCGTTGGTCATGCGATCCGCAAGTTTTGGGCGTCTCGCCTGCTGCCGCTTGTCACCGTCTGAAGCCGACCATGGGCTTTGGGTGGGGGCAATGTCCGGCGCCGATTTGGGTCGGTATCGTGGGCTTAGGCGTCCCAGCTCGCTCGGAGCGCGAGTATTGCCTGCGCGAGCGTGAGGCCTGACTTGCGCGCGACTAGGGAATAGTCGAGTGCTGCATCAAGGACTTCGCTTCGGTCTTCAATGTTGTCTGCAACGCGGGATCCT
Source organism: Cryobacterium sp. TMT3-29-2 (assembly GCF_004564305.1). Lineage (NCBI taxonomy): Bacteria > Bacillati > Actinomycetota > Actinomycetes > Micrococcales > Microbacteriaceae > Cryobacterium > Cryobacterium sp. TMT3-29-2. Next base: position 2,310 of record NZ_SOGK01000070.1, on the reverse strand, counting down.
CGCCGGCCGTGTGTTTCGATCAAGCCCACGGATTCGAGTTCCGCATAAGCGCGGCTGACAGTTCCAGGTGCGATCCCGAGGTCGGAGGCAAGCTGGCGCACGGTCGGTAGGCGCTGCTGGGGCCCCAGCTTTCCGCCGATTATCTGGGTCTCGATCTGCACACGAATTTGCTCGAAAACAGGGATCGGACTCTCGTTGTCGATGAATATCACAGCGACGTCGATTCGAGGGCAGGAACTACAGGGCTCCTTACAATGGCCGATCGTGCGGCGCGGACGAAACTAACGAGCGCAGTAGCGCACCAGAGGATGCCGATCACAATTGTCACTACGCCGCAGCCAGCGGCAAGAACAGTGGGAATGTCGAGTCCTCTGGCACCGTTCCCGGTTGCCAACTGGTCAACGCCCATATCGAGGGCAAGTTGTGAGCTTTGGAGAATCGCCAGGCCACTGACCCAGAGGAAGCCGCCCAACATTCCAGCCAGACCTGTCAGAGACATCAAAGTACAGGAGTGAATGCTGGCTGTCCGCTCAGCTTCGCCCCCGATTGAACGACCGAAAGCGATGATACCCAAGACCGCGACGGTGAACGCTCCGGCAGCCAGGGCAGTGCCGGCTACCGGAAGCGAATAGGCACCGCCGGGGTACACACCCGAGGACGCCGTGCCGGTATCCGTCCAAACCCGAAACAGCGACCCCGAGGACACACCCTGCGGGGCAAATTCAAAGGCCTCAGCCGCTGTGAGTGCGACCATCCCGACGGCAATCAGAATTGACACCACGAGGCCGCCCGTCAGAACAAGCGAGAAGCCTGCCCCGCCAGCGGTCCACGAACGGGGTACGAGGGTGGCAGACTGCGAATGCCTGCGAGCGGTGACCGCCGAAACAGTATGGACGGTTCCAAAGGTGAGGACCGCTGCAGTCCCGGCGGCACCGGCACCGATTGCTTGAGGAATCCCGAAGAACGGAGCCGGGAAGACATTCCAAGCTAACGGCCACCACTCCGCATAGAAGAAGGCAACACCGACAGCGAGGAACGCGCAGAGAGCGATCCCGGTCGCTTTCTGCCTGGCGTTCCGACGAGTGGTTGGTCCATCCACAGGGGGTCGGGAAGTGCGCGTTAGGTACCGCCACGTAAATCCGAAGGGGATCAAGGAGATGAGCGCTGCCAACACCGGTAACACGACCATCACAGCACTTCCCTTATGTATCAATCGAGTGACACACACTTATTGTCACACTTGACTGACACAAATACTAGAGTCCGAAACCGGATGGAGCATCGCCCGCCAGACGAACGTCTACCGGGCTTCTCCTAGACTCGGTCCCATGGCTGGCAATGTGGTTCTGGATGCATACACCGGTCGCGCGGAGGAATACACGGCGCTGCTTGGATCGATGGCTAACACGCACAAATCGGATCAGCGGTTTGTCGCCCAATGGGCGCGCGACCTGCGGGGCGTGGTCATCGACGCGGGGTGCGGTCCTGGGCACTGGACCGATTTCCTGAAAAAGCGTGGTGTCGATGCGGAGGGTATCGATCACGTTCAAGCGTTCATCGGGCAAGCAAGAAAAAGATTTCCGACGGTACCGTTCCGCGTCGCGTCGCTGGACGATCTCGGGGTCCGAGACGGATACGCAGCTGCAATTCTTGCGTGGTACTCCGTTATCCATCTTGCCCCGAATGACTTGCCAGCGGTTTTGCGCGAGTTCGCCCGCTGCATTGCTCCTGGAGGCAGCCTCCTCCTCGGATTCTTCGAGGGCGACACCGTCGAGCCGTTTCCGCACGCCGTTACGACCGCCTACTTCTGGCCCATCGGTGAGATGAGCACGCAACTCAAGACCGCAGGGTTTCACGTTCACGCGGTGAACACCCGAACCGATCCGGGCAAGCGGTCCCACGCCGCGATCATCGCCCATCGAACTGATGCTTCAGCGCCCCCAGAAGTTCCGTTCTAGCCACAAGCTCCGACGCCGATTCGTCGAAGGAACTTCCAAGGGTCTAAATCTAAACAGCCTGTGTCATAAGCCGAACGTCTATCGGGCGTTCCGACGTCAGATTGACGCTGCTGACTGAACGTTCGTGCCAGGCGGCATGAATGTTGCTCATGAGCCCTCATGTCCCACCATCAAAACCCTGCTGTGATGACCTAACCTTGCATAACCCGGTATAGTGCAATGCATGGGCCAATCAGAAGATAAAGTCCTCACAAATCTGCGCAAGGGCGTCTTGGAATTCTGCCTCCTGGCGCTGTTACGCGAGGGTGAATGGTACGGGCTGGACATTGCCCGGCGCCTCAGCGAGCAAGGT
>NZ_SOGK01000083.1:0-3650 GCF_004564305.1 Cryobacterium sp. TMT3-29-2 | reverse complement strand
GGCACGGCCAGGCGCGGGTCGACCGGGCGGTCGCCCTGCTCGCCGCGGCCGCGGCCGCGCTGCACGCCCGCACCGTGCCGGTGGTCCAGGACGCCGAGGACACCCTCGTCACGACCGCGCTGGAGCTGGCCGAAGCGATCCTCTGCCACTCGCTCGGCGACGCCGACGCTTCGGCGCGGGCCGCCCTGGGCCGCGCCCTCGCCTCCGGCGAGAGCATCGGCACCGGCGCCCTCGGCACCGTTCGCCCGCACTCCGTGCGGATGAACCCCGACGACCTCGCACTGATCGACCTGGTCACCCGAGAGGATGCCGGCGTCGACTTCACGGCCGACTCCGGCCTGGCCCGCGGCGACGCGATCGCCGAGTTCCCCGACGGATTCCTCGACGCGCGGATCGGCACCGCCTTGGCCCGTGCGAAGGCCGCGCTCACCGGAGCCGGGTCGTGACCGTGGCGCAGGCGCAGGCGCAGGCCTGGCGTCCGCGGGCGGAGAGGATCCGCTCCGCGCTCGACGCGGCCCGGCCCCAGCGGGTGGGCGTCGTCTCGTCGATCGTCGGACTCGGCCTGGAAGTGCGCGGTCTCAATTCCGCGATCGGCGATCTCGTCACGGTCGGCGATGGCGGGGAGATCGACGCCGAGATCGACGCCGAGGTCGTCGCCACGACGCAGGGCGGCATCCGTTGCATGCCCCTGGGCCGGATGACCGGCATCCGTATCGGAACGCCGGTGCGGTCCGGCGGCACCCCCCACCTCGTGCCCACCGGGACCGGCCTGTTCGGTCGCGTCATCGACGGCCTCGGCCGTCCCATCGACGGCAAGGGCCCTCTCGATGTGGCCCGGTTCGTCGGCCTCGACCACGACAGCCCCTCCGCCATGGCCCGCTCCCGCATCCAGACCCCGCTCCAGCTCGGCGTGCGCGTGCTCGACACCCTCACCACCGTTGGCAAGGGGCAGCGGATGGGCCTGTTCGCCGGCTCCGGCGTCGGCAAGTCCTCGCTGCTCTCCATGATCGCTCGCGGCACCGACGCCGAGGTCTCGGTCATCGCGCTGGTGGGGGAGCGCGGCCGCGAGGTCCGCGAATTCCTCGAGGACGACCTCGGCGCCGAGGGGCTCGCCCGCTCGATCGTGGTCGTGTCGACCTCCGACGAGCCGGCCATGATGCGCCTGCGCGCCGCCTTCCTGGCCACCCGGATAGCCGAGTCGTTCCGCGACGACGGCGCCGACGTGATGCTGATGATGGATTCACTCACCCGGGTGGCGATGGCCCAACGCGAGATCGGACTCTCGGTCGGCGAACCGCCGGCCACCCGTGGCTATCCGCCGTCGACCTTCTCCCTGCTCGCCCGCCTGCTCGAGCGCGCCGGCACCGACGAAACCGGTTCGATCACGGGCGTCTACACGGTGCTCGTCGACGGCGACGACCACAACGAGCCCATTGCGGATGCCGCCCGCTCGATCCTCGACGGACACGTCGTACTCGACCGCAAACTGGCTGTTCTCGGTCATTTCCCCTCTGTCGACGCGCTGTCCTCGATCTCCCGCGTCGCCTCCCGGGTCAACAGCCCGGAGCAGAACCGGCTTGCCGGTCTGCTGCGTCGGGTGCTCGCCGCCCGTCGTAACGCGCAGGACCTGCTCGACGTCGGAGCCTACCGGCGGGGCACGAACCCGCTGGTCGACGCCGCCGTCGACAACGAGGGCGCCATCAACGCGTTCCTGCAGCAGCGCATGGACGACCAGACCTCGGCCCCGCTCGCCTGGGGCCACCTCACCACACTGACTCGAACGCTGGGGGCGCTCTGATGAAACGCACATTCGCTCTCGCCGGCCTCCTCCGGCTTCGTCATCTGCAGCAGGACCAGGCGGCCGGCGACCTGGCTCAGGCCAACGCCACCGCCCAGGCCAATACGGCGCGCCGCGCCGCGGCCAGGTCGACTCTGGACCGCACGCCGACCCTGGCCAGCGGGGCCGACACGCTCGCCGCGATCGCCTTCGCCCGCGCGTCGGCGCACAGCATGCTGGCCGACATGGAGGCCCTCGGCCGCAACTACCAGGTCGCCGTCGGCGAGGCTCAAGTCGCCTTCGACACGACCCGCGCCGATTCGGTGCGGTTGGAGAAGCTCGAGGGTCGCCACGGAGCCCTGGTGACGGCCGACGACCTGCACCGTGAACAGACCATCCTCGACGAGATCGCGTCAACCGGCTGGCACCGCAACCGGGGCGCGGACGGTGACCCGCGATGACCATGATCGCGGCGATGGGCCGGGTCAGCGAGATCCAGGCGACACTCGTGCAGCTTTCAGCAGGGGCGAACGCCCAGAAGTCGCAGGCCGCCGCCGGCCGCGTCGCCGGCACGGGCGCGAGCACCTCGGCGAACACCTTCGCCGACGCCCTGGCGTCCGTGTCGGCAGCCGCCGCGGTCGGCCCGGCCGCACCGAACCTTGGCGGGGCCACCGGCGCCGACGTGGTCGACGCCGCGAAGAAGTACCTGGGTGTGCCCTACGTCTTCGGCGGTGAAGACGGCAGCGGGATGGACTGCTCGGGCCTGGTGCAGACCGTGTATGCCGAAATGGGCATAGACGTGCCGCGCCTGGTATCGGGTCAGATGAAGATCGGCACCGAGGTCGAATCCCTTGCCGAGGCGAGGCCCGGTGACCTGATCGTCACCGGTGGCGGCGACCACATCCTGATCTACGCCGGTGACAACAAGGTCATCCACGCACCCTATGAGGGCCGCACGGTCTGCCTGGTCGAGGCCTACATGGACGACTCCGAGATCACCACCATCCGCCGGGTGATTCCGGATGCCCCGGCCGCCGCCGCGAGTCCGGGCGCCGCGGCCACGCCGACCGCTTCGTCGGCCGCCGGCAGCCAGCTCAGTGCCGCACTGGCCTCCTTCATGAACGGAACTTCCCGATGAACGCCGCCTCCGTCCGGCTCACGCCGGCGCACCACGCCACCGCACAGACGCCGGCATCCTCCTCTTCCGCGGGCGGTCCACTGGGGGCCCGCCCGAGCTCCGGCTCCGGCGCGGGTACCGGCTCGTTCGCGTCCGTGTTGCAGGGCACCCTCGCCGGCCCGCGCGCCTCCGCGCCCGGTCCCGCGCCGACCTCGGACCGGAGTTCCAGGACCACCTCGGAGCGCACCCCCGAACCGGGCCCCGCACCGACCTCCGACCTGATGACGGACACCCCGACCGGTGCGGCGCCGGCCCCGGCGCACCAGCAGCCGAGCGCTGTCTTGCCGCCCGCCGGGTTCAGCCTCACGCCACTGTCGACCGGTGCCGAAGCCACCGGCCCTGACACCGGTGCCCCCGCGGAGGGCGCCGCCCTCACCGCCTCCGCCGCGACCGCGACCACTACCCCGACCCCGACCGCGACCCCGACCGCGACCGCGCCAGCGACCCCGACCCCGACCGCTACGGCCACCGATACCGCCGCGGCCACCGGCAGCACCACGGGATCCGGCAGCACCACGGGATCCGGCTCAGGCTCCACCGACACGTCCACCGACACGTCCACCGGCGCCTCCGACACCCGCCCGGCAGCGCCCGCCGCATCCGGACCCGCGCTGCCGGCCGGAACTCCCGCCACCGCCGTGCCCGCGCCTCCCACCGCAGCCGACGCGTTGCCCGCCGCCGGTGCGGCATCCGCGG
>NZ_SOGK01000018.1:0-3335 GCF_004564305.1 Cryobacterium sp. TMT3-29-2 | reverse complement strand
TGAACGACCAACAACACCCGCACCAGCCAGCCTCGTCGGGATCAATCACCTCGCCGACGAAACCGCCACAAACTAACCCAAGTGACTCCAGTCAGCTTGACATCGCGCGGCACCCATCGAATGGCCTCCCTGATCTGGCCCTGTGCGGCCGAATCATATATGATCTGAAAAGCGATAATAGAAATTAGTGTTCGAATATCGAACGCACCCGCCCAACGCAGCCCACAAAGAAGTGAGGAAGCCGTGCATTTTCACCACCACGGATACGTGTCCACCGATCCCCGCATCCAGGATGCCGCGGGCGTCGGCCTCGACCGCCCCGACGAACTCCCCGACAACGTCGACGTGCTCATCGTCGGAACGGGGCCGGCCGGCATGATAACCGCGGCCCAGCTTTCACAGTTTCCCGGTATCACGACACGGATCGTCGAGCGTCGGGGCGAACGCTTGGCGATCGGGCAGGCCGACGGTATTCAGGCCCGCAGCGTCGAGACCTTCCAGGCGTTCGGTTTTGCAGAGCGCATCATCGCCGAGGCCTACCGCATCACCGAGATGGCCTTCTGGACGCCGGATCCTGCCGACGTGACCCGCATCATCCGTTCGGCCCGTGCCGTGGACGACCCCACCGGCATCAGCGAATTCCCGCATCTCATCGTCAACCAGGCGCGGGTGCTGGACTACTTCGCCGAGGTGATGGCCCACTCCCCCACGCGCATGGAGCCGGATTTCGGCTTCGACTTCCGACGCCTGGAGAACACGGATGAGGGCGAGTATCCCGTCACGGTCACCCTCGTGCACACGACCGGGGAGAAGATGGGCCAGGAGCGGATCGTGCACGCCAAGTACGTGGTGGGCGCCGACGGTGCCCGCAGCGCCGTGCGCGATTCGATCGGCTGCACGCTCGCCGGCGACCAGGCCCAGCACGCCTGGGGAGTGATGGACGTGCTCGCGGTCACCGACTTCCCGGACATCCGGATGAAGTGCGCGATCCAGTCGGAGTCGGGCGGCAACATCCTGCTGATTCCGCGTGAGGGCGGGGCCCTGTTCCGCATGTACGTGGACCTGGGTGAGGTGCCCGCCGACGACAACGGCGCCGTGCGCAAGACAACGATCGACGAGATCATCGCGAAGGCGAACCAGATCATTCACCCGTACTCGCTCGACGTGAAGAACGTGGCGTGGAACAGCGTCTACGAAGTGGGCCACCGCCTCACCGACCGATTTGACGATGTGCTCGCCCACGAGATCGGCACACGGATGCCGCGGGTCTTCATCACCGGTGACGCCTGCCACACGCACAGCGCCAAGGCCGGCCAGGGCATGAACGTGTCAATGCAGGACGGCTTCAACCTGGCCTGGAAGCTCGGCTACGTGCTCGAGGGTCGCAGCCCCGAATCCCTGCTCGGCACCTACTCGGCCGAGCGTCAGGTGATCGCGAAGAACCTGATCGACTTCGACCGGACCTGGTCGACCCTGATGGCGACGAAGTCGGAGGACCTCGAGGTGCCGCTGGAGGAGTTCTACACGCAGACCGCCGAGTTCCCGTCCGGCTTCATGACGCAGTACCCGCCGTCGATGCTGATCGGTGAGGCCACCCACCAAGGTCTCGCGACCGGGTTCCCCCTCGGCAAGCGCTTCAAGTCCGCCCCGGTGATGCGCGTTCCCGACGCCAACCCCGTGCAACTCGGGCACCACCACATCGCCGACGGCCGGTGGCGCGTGTACGCGTTCGCGGATGCCGCGACATCCGGTGAGGCCTCGGCGCTGTCCGACTGGGCCGAGTGGATTCGGACCGCGCCCGAGTCGCCGCTGCTCGCGCACACCCCCGCCGGAAGCGACATCGACAGTGTCTTCGACATCAAAGTGGTGTACCAGCAGGAGCACACCGGCGTGGATATCGGCCGGGTTCCGGAGGCATTCCTGCCGAGAACCGGCCCGTTCGAGCTGATCGACTACGAGAAGCTCTACGCGACCGACCTGGCGAACGACATCTTCGAGCTGCGCGGGATCGACCGCGGCGGCGCCGTCGTAGTGGTGCGCCCCGACATGTACGTGGCGACGGTTCTGCCGCTGACCGCGACCGCCGAGCTGGCTGCGTTCTTCCGGCAGATGCTGCTGGTGCGGTAGGTCCTCGTTACGGGCTCCCAGCTGCGGGGCACCCGTTCGGCCGCGAGTGCGGCTGAAACGTCGGTCTGGGCTGGGCTAAGCGGCGATTCAACCGCACTCGCGGCTACTCGGCGGACGGCCGCTGCCGCTGCCTTTTGGTGGCCGACCGCTGTTGCTTCGCTGCGAGGTGCCGTCGACCCGAACCTCGGGTGGGCTTGGTCGGGCGGCGTGGTGCCGCATCGGGAGCCAGGCCGGCGGCCACGAGATCGGCGAGCTTCGCCAGGGCGAGCTCGCGGTTGCGCAGCTGGGACCGCCGTTCGGAGGCGGTCACGGTGATCACCCCGTCGACGAGACGTTTGGCTAAGCGGGCGAGCAGGCGCATCCGTTGATCGTCGGAGAGCGTCGTCGACTCGGCCACGTTCCAGAAGAGTTCGACGCGGCTATCGGAGGTATTGACGTGCTGGCCGCCCGGCCCGGACGACCGCGAGAACCGCCAGCCGAGCTCACGCTCGGGAATGGTGAGCGCGGGCACCACCTCCAGATCCATGTGATCAGCGTGCCACGATCCGGACGACAGTGCCGGCCGGAGCGCCCCGGCGGCCGAACTCGCCCGTGGTCGAGCCCCGTGGTCGAGCCCGGTCTCCCAAACCGCCGGACACTCACGTCGCCGGCGGTCGAGCCTGTCGAGACCTTGGTGGCCTGTTTTCGGGGTCTCGCACACCCGGTGGTCGAGCTTGTCGAGACCCTGGTGCCCCGATCCCGGGGACTATGCACCCCGTGGTCGACCCTGTCGAGACCCTGGTGCCCCGATCTCGGGGACTACGCACCCGGTGGTCAAGCCTGTCATGACCGTGGTGCCCCGATCCCGGGGACTATGCACCCGGTGGTCGAGCCTGTCGAGACCCTGGTGCCCCGATCTCGGGGACTACGCACCCGGTGGTCGAGCCTGTCGAGACCCTGGTGGCCCGATCCCGGGGACTATGCACCCGTTGGTCGAGCCTGTCGAGACCCTGGTGCCCTGATCCCGGGGACTCACGCACCCGGTGGTCGAGCCCGTCGAGACCCTGGTGGCCTGTCTCCGGGGGACTCACGCACCCGGTGGTCGACCCTGTCGAGACCCTGGTGGCCTGGCCCGGTGGTTGCCCGTGGTCCGCCAGGTTTGGGTTGGGTCGTAGCAGAGTGGTGCCCTGACTTCGGGTTTGCCTTTCACCATGCGGATCTGCCAGCCG
>NZ_SOGK01000075.1:0-3303 GCF_004564305.1 Cryobacterium sp. TMT3-29-2 | reverse complement strand
CGCCGGCGGCCAGGAGTGCGTCTCGTTGTAGATCAGTGCTCTGCGAACCATCAGCTTTTGACACGCGCATGTATCCGACGAGCATGCTCGACCCCTGTCATTTAAACGTCCGATTGAGCGACCGAGTAATCTCGCCCGTCGAGGTAGGCAGACACTGTCACACCACCCGTCATTTAATCTCCATATCGCAAACGATGCACAACAGACCAACGTGACGGCTGCACAGCCCCCCGCGCTGTCATGGTCCGCCCTATCATCTGGTGCGCCGTGAGCTGAGTCCGCGAGACTCCACAGAGGCCCGAATACCTCATGTCATGGGTCAAGAGGCGCTGGGGTTTTGAGACACTTCGCATATTGCGGTTGCAGCTTCAGACCACCCGCACTGGAGCATCGTTTGCGGCCCACTCGGGCCGTGAAGAGTTTGAGGTCACATCGGTCCATCCGCCTCCCTCGGTCGGGAAGCAAGCTGGCGGCTCTACGCCTTCATATTGCCACTCGATCGCGAGATCCCCGTCTCCTCCGACCCCAAAGAACCACCCGCTCGGAGTTTCCCGCCAGGCGTACCAGGCTTGGCTGTCGCTGCGGACTCTGAGCTCAATGCCGTGCTTGAGCGGCAGGCCATCCTTCGTGACGTCGCCGAGGAGCTCGAGCATGTCGGACTTAAAGTGACCAAGGCGATTCCGATGCCATCCCATTTGCATGTAGAAGAGGTGTTTGAGTACTTTCTTGGTGGCCGCGAACTCGCGTCGATCTCGACGAAGTCCGTTCTCGTCCGTTCCGGCGACACCTGACATGGTCAGCAGCCGCTCAAGTCGATCTTTCTCTGCATTGACGTTGCGTCGAATAGCTCGGCGGTAATCCCGCATTACTTGCTGGGCACCCCGAAAGGTCTTCTGTCGGGCGAGTCGTCCTAGCCATTGACCCGCAAAATGGGCGGCGTAGAAGGTGCTGAAATGGATGCCCATCAGAAAGGCCAAACGAACACGCCGCGGCGGTTCCACCTTGTTGTTGTGCCAGCTAAGGAGGCTCAATACCGTCTCTGCGCTCATGAGGATTGCAAGGGCAATAATCAACGGTAGGAGCATGAGCGGGAGCCAGATCGAGAGCGCAAGCGAAAGCGCGATGTCGCGGATGCTAAGCGCATCCCACGACGAGACCAGCGTGTATGTGGTGAACGCTGCGAGCCCAATCCCGATAAGGCTGAGAAGTACGTCGCATCCCCTGGCGAGCTTGTGTGTCTCCGGCGCGCGCTTGCCGTACACAGAGAGCATCGCCAGTACAACGAGCACTGATTGGAGGAAGAGCTCTCCCGGGATTGAGAATGAAGCGAGCGCCACATAGAAAGCAAGAAAGGCTGACAAGCCGATCGTCTCCCGGCCAACTGATCGGACGAGCTTCACTCCTGACTTCACTTTGGGGGCGCTGACGATTAGAGGAAGGCCAACGAAGAAGATTGTGATGAGGGTGTCCTTAAGGATGCCAACACCCCAGAGATCTAGCTGCGCAGCCAACGCAACGCAACCTGTCGCATAGAGGAGATATACGGCCACGACGACAAGAATTTTCCAGTTGAAGAACGCCCCAAACAATTCTCGAACTGCCAACCGAATCTCAGATCGGTTCTTTGCGAAAAGAAGCAGTGCCATCACAGTAAGAGCCATGAGTATGAGGGATGCGATTTCTCGATTCGTTAGCGCCATGGCGCCAGATTACGGCCCGCAGCGACCCCAATCGACGACAACTCTGATCCGTTAGTCGTACTGACCGCAGCAACTTGGCAGCGCAAGCGAGACGATATTCGTCCTGCAGTGCCCATACTGCGTGGAACGTCTCGTTACCCTAGGGATATGAGACGTCTCACGACCGTCCCCTAGTCCCCATGAACACTGGTGTGACTTTTGGTGCTTTGTGGCGGCATTATGTGATCGCTATTTGTCGCGCCAACCCGGTTGCCGGCGCTGGCTCAGAGCGGGTACTCAGCGTCTTGTATCCCATGGGATACGAGACGCTTGGGTTTCGAGACGCCCAGCCGCGGCCAATGCGACGGCCATCCACTTTATTCCTCGTCAGCTGGGCGGGGCGTGGTTTTGATCCACAGGGCTCCGCGGCTGTCCGGCTCGGCTCGGTGCCGGCGTGTGCGTCGCTGTGGGAGGCTTGCGGTGTGAGCGGAAGACTGCACAGCAAATCCGTCCACGACCCCAATGATCCTGTCGGACGACTCCTGTTTAACGTGCTCGCCATGGTTGCCGAGTTCGAATCCGATCTGATTCGTGCCCGAACGCGCGAAGGCATGCAAGTCGCGAAAGCGAAAGGGCGACTCCGTGGGAAACAACCGAAGCTGTCGAACACTCAACAGAAACTTCTCGTGGAGGTGCACAACGCCGGTACTCACTCGACAGCAGAGATTGCCGAGCTGTTCAACGTGGCTCGCTTGACTGTGTATCGGACTGTCCAGCGACAGCTCGGAACCGGACGCTGAACAACCGCTCTTTACCGTTCCCGTTGCCGGGCACTCTCGCCCTACAACGGGAACGCTCACTGTGGCAGGGCTGATTAAGGTCATTGTCCCTCCAGCATCCCTGTGAGCAGCAGGAAAACGGTGCTGTATAGGACAAAGGACTACGCAGTGGCGGGAGAGGCAACCATACGCACATCCCTGTTTTCTACAAGCAGGGCGGCGTCATCCGGCAGCATCGTCAGTCCGAGCATTCCGTCCAGCCGACGAGCCACCTCAGCGATTACCTCCGGCGGGTACGGCGGCAGCTGGCCATCAGCATGAGGCAGAATCACCGCATCCACGAGTCCGAGACCGCTGAGATCATCCAAGGACGTTCCGTCCGTGTGGCCGTCGAGTGCAATCGCTGCATCAATGCTTTTCCCTGTAATTATAGCGCCGGCGCTGGCTCCGATGTAAGGCAGCCCTGCGCGGACCCGCTCGATCAGGACTTCGTCAGTGCCTGTGCTGCGCAGAATGGCCATCAGACAATCAGCCATACCACCGGCTACATAGACCGCATCGACGGTATCAAGTGCGGCAGAAAAATCAGCAGCGGTACCGTCTCCGATCGTCAGCGGGACGAGCGTGTATCCCAAACTTTGAAGCTGAAGACGTTCCCGCTCAACAAATGGAGCATCACCGAGCGGCTTGGCTGCGTCATTGATATAAGCGATACGGATGTCCGAGAGAGAGTCTGATTGGCCCTGACCCCGTCGAGTGGACACCTCACAAGAGAGAATGTTCACTATGGCAAGATCACGTCGGGACTTCACCCCTGAGTACAAAGACGAGGCCGTGAAGCTGGT
>NZ_SOGK01000102.1:0-3089 GCF_004564305.1 Cryobacterium sp. TMT3-29-2 | reverse complement strand
TGAACGACCAACAACACCCGCACCAGCCAGCCTCGTCGGGATCAATCACCTCGCCGACGAAACCGCCACAAACTAACCCAAGTGACTCCAGTCAGCTTGACATCGCGCGATACCCGCACTTACAGACCAGGGAACCCTGTGGGGGAGTTCAAATGGCCGCCCGTGGCCCGTGAAGGGCATATGCATCCAGCACCGTCACTAGAAAGCGGCCCCCGTTCAAACAGGCGCTCAGAATCGTGCTTACCGTGCTCAAGCTGGGCCAGAACAGACCTGCACGTCTGCCGCAAGAGTTGCAAGCGCGTGACACGTGCCGCCCTGTTGTCTTAGTATTGGATGAAACGACACACCTGCTGGTATGGGCTTCTCTATTCATGAAACTCCTTGTCTGGCACGCGAGCTGGAACTCGTTGGTGTGCCTGTAGCTGAATCGAAATGACATTGCCCCTGGGTGCTGAACTGGCCCAGGGGTTTTATGTATCGCACCGCACCAGCTCAACGGTCACATCGGAGCGGAACTGAACTCCAGCGGCAATGTCAATTCTACCGGCCATTTAATGACCAAGGATTGGCTACTACAAAGGTCGTGCCGCTCGCAGCGCCGCCAGATTCCCGGCCGGGCCACATCCTTCATAACCTCACCCAACGCCCCCACAGCCCGCACGTACTGCGGCCGACACGACGGGTCATTCGGCAACCGAGCCAACCGGATCGCTGCCTCAGCCAACACGGCATCAGGCACCCCGAGACATCGGTCCCAACTCGGCCAGGACCGCATCCTCACCGGTGGGATTTGAATCCACCTGCGGTGAGCCCTGCGGGCCTGGGAACCGCTGCGCGGTCGCCTCTTGCACTTTTTTAACTGTCTGGCCGTTTCACCGTAGTTCGCTTTCGTGCCTGCGTTACGGGCTTTCGCGGCATATCCTCGCTGCGCTGCGGTATTCCACGACCCTGCACTTTGGCACTCCCGCTCTCTATCGATTTCTCTTGCCAGACAGGCAAAAAAAATCAGTTGATGGAGAGAGAACCCAATGATTAACACCACCGCCACCGTAGGCACCATCGAGCACATTGACCCCAACCTCATCGTCGTGGAAGCGAACGTGCGCTCTGAGGCTGCGCTGGGCCGGGAGTTCGTGGCCAGCATCAAGGCAAACGGTGTTCTGACGCCGATCCTCGCGCGCCGCGACGACCAGGGCAACATCATCGTCCGCGCTGGTCAGCGCCGCACCCTCGCCGCCCGTGAGGCCGGACTGGTGACTATCCCGGCGTACATCGTTGCCGCCGACGAAACGACCGTCGAGCGAATCGTGCAGCAGATGGCGGAGAACGACCACCGCGAAGCCGTCACCGACGCCGACCGGGTGGCCGCGTTCCAGCAACTCGCGTTCGAGGGTCTGACCCCCGCTGTGATCGCCAAGCGATTGGGCAGCAAGCCCGCCACAGTCAAGGCCGGAATCGCTGTCGCAGAGAACGCCGTCGCAGCATCCGCCATCGTCAGCCACTCCCTCACTCTTGACCAGGCAGCCACACTGATCGAGTTCGAAGGCGACGACGAAACCGTGTCCGTGCTCATCGACATCGCAACCACAACCCCGGAGAAGTTCGCCCACGCAGCACAACGCGCCCGCGACGAGGCCCGCATCGAAGCGATCAAGGCCACCGCGACCGCCGACCTGATCGAGCTCGGCTACGAAATCCTCGACCGCGACCGTGGATCCTACGAAACCGACTACGTCAGCATCAGCTACCTGAGCACCGCGGACGGCGATCAGGTCACCGTGCAGCACCTCACCGATGCGGTGGGCCGGGCCGCGTACGTGTACGCCCACGCCAGCAGCGACACAGCCTTCGTGCGCTACTACCTGAAAGACCCCAAGGCCGCCGGATTCCGAAAGTCCAGCGGAAGCGGAGCCACCAGCGGCCCCATGACCGACGACGAAAAGGCCGAACGCAAAACCCTCATCGCCAACAACAAGCAGTGGGCCAGCGCCGAGGTCGTGCGCCGCGAATGGCTGGCCGAGTTCCTCAGCCGCAAGACCCTCCCCAAGGACGCAGCCAAAGCCATCGCACTCGGCCTGACCGTGCACCACGCAGTTGTCGGCAAAGCCAACCAGAACGGCAACGTACTCGCCCACACCCTCCTCGGACTGGAGCGAGCTCACTACTTCTCCCCCGACAAGCTCTCCGCGCTCGTGGAACACTCCCCCACCAAGGCGCAGCACGTCACTCTCGCCATCGTGCTGGCAGGCATCGAGGACAGCACCAGCAAGGAAACATGGCGCTACCCCGACACCCACACCGCCCGCTACCTCGAGCAACTCTCCACATGGGGCTACAGCCTGAGCGAGGTCGAGCACATCGTGATCAACGCGGTGGCAGAGAAGGCCGCACCCAAGGCCGACGAATCCGCCGCCACGGCCACCCAGGAGTAACCGCACCCGACGCCCGGCGTGACAGTCCCCCGACTGCCACGCCGGGCATCACTGCCCCGGCACCGGAATGAACGCCAACCAGGCACATGCCCCTTCGGGACGCGACGGAACAGCGGCGCAGCCGCCGTACCCATCCCCCTCTGTGGAGCCGCTGCGCGGCACGGTGATACCAGAGTGATATCACTCTGAAACGGCAACGGCGGGGCCGCCACAAGCGATATGGAGCCGCTGCGCGGCTGGCTTCTGTCACTGCCCCAGGCGGGCGGATCACGAGACGCGCTCAAAAGCACCGTGCGAGAGGCCACCCGATATCGTCGATCCATGTCCTCAATACAACAAGGCCACTTGGCCAACGACGACAGGGTCTTCGCTGCATATGGCAGAGCCATGCACGGATCGCAAGCCTTAGAGTATTGGCTGCGAGTCTTGGTCAACGTGAATCGGGTAGCGACGAAGGACTTCGCCTCCCAGGCTGAACTCGAAAGGGCCGTCGACACGCTTTCGACCTCGACAATGGGCACGGTGTTCGCAGCGCTACGGACCCTAGCTGTACCGAGTCATGACGTTGGTGACACTCGGCTGATGGGGGTTGCTCCGATGCCGCCGTGGATTCGTTCAGTGTTGTAGTAGTTGAGCCAGGGTGCAAGAGCTGCTGTG
>NZ_SOGK01000068.1:0-3027 GCF_004564305.1 Cryobacterium sp. TMT3-29-2 | reverse complement strand
CTCCGCCGAGCCGCCGCGCCCCGGGGACGCGCTCCGCCGAGCCGCCGCGCGCCGGGGACGCGCTACGCCGAGCCGGCCCCGGACGCCGCCTGCGTCAGACGCTCCAGCAGCTGCCGGTAGCGGGCCGCGGTCTGCTCGATGATCTCGACCGGAAGCGCCGGCGGCGTGCCGGTCAGGTCCCAGTGGGCCGTGAGCCAGTCGCGCACGATCTGCTTGTCGAAGCTGGACATCCGTTGTTCCGGGGTAGCGCCGGACTGCCAGAGGGCGGCGTCCCAGTAGCGGCTCGAGTCGCTGGTGAGCACCTCGTCAGCGAGAGTGATGACGCCCGTGACGCGGTCCGCGCCGAACTCGAACTTCGTGTCGGCCAGGATCACTCCGGCCTTCTCGGCGATCATGGAGGCGCTGTCGAAGATCTCCAGCGACCGGCGACGCAGGTCGCCGGCGACGGATGCTCCGACCAGCTCCACCGTGCGCTCGAACGAGATATTCTCGTCGTGCTCGCCCAGCGGGGCCTTCCAGGCGGGGGTGTAGATGGGCTCGGGCAGGCGGTCGCCGTTCTGCAGGCCGGCCGGCAACGGGATGCCGCACACCGTCTGGGTGGACTGATATTCCTTCCAGCCCGATCCGGTCAGGTACCCGCGCACGACGCACTCGATCGGGAACATGTCCAGCGTTTTACAGAGCATGGCGCGGCCGGCGACGGCCGACGGGATCAGGCTGGTCACGGCTCCGTTGATGGTGTGGTCCGGCACGAGGTGGTTCGGGACGCCCGCGAGCTGGTCGAACCACCAGAGGCTGAGAGTGGTGAGCAACTCGCCCTTGCCCGGGATGCCGGGCTCGAGCACATGGTCGAACGCGCTGACGCGGTCGCTGGCGACCACGAGCACGCGCGTGGCGGTCGCGAGGTCGGCTGCGGCATCCGTGCCTCTGGATGTGCCCGGAGTTGCGCCCTGCGTCGTACCCGGGGTCGTGCCCTGTCCCGACGGCTGCGACTCCGGAACGTAGAGGTCGCGCACCTTGCCCGAGTAGGCGTGGCGCCATCCCGGCAGGGCGAGCGGGGCGGATGCGGCGGGCTGGTCGAGTGCGGTCACGGCTATATTCTTGCGCACCGGCTGGTGCCCGCGCCAACGCGGTGCCGTCCCACCTGCTGGCCCTGCCGCCCGACTCGGATCACCTGCGTGGGGCTAACTCAGGAGAATTGCGGCGCCGATGCCGCCCGTCCCGGTGTTCACCGGTGTTTCACGGGTATTCCCAGCCCGCGCCGAAGGGATCTCCTGAGTCAGCCACAGAGACGGACGGTGGGGCAGGCGGGTGAAGCCGGTCGGCAGCAGCGGCTCGGCCGCCGCACGGTGCATGACTCCTGCGATTCGCGGCCCGGCAGCTGATCCGCCGCGTTATTCCGGGCCTCCGCCGAAACGGAGCGCGAAATTGCAGGAGTTATGCGCGTCGCGGGCGGGGAACCGGGCGACGGGGCCGGATCTGGCGCCCGCCTGCGCCGCGGCAACTCAGCCGACTCAGGCAACTCAGCCCAACTCAGTCCAACTCAGTCCGACTCAGTCCGACTCAGTCCGACTCAGGCAACTCAGGTAACTCAGCCCAACTCAGCCCAACTCAGTCCGACTCAGCCCAACTCAGTCCGACTCAGCCGGCGACCTGGGCGGCGATGTCGGTGCGGTACTGGGAACCCTCGAGCGAGATCTGGGCGAGGGCCTCGTAGGCGCGGGCGCGGGCATCCGTGAAGCCGTCGCCGATCGCGACGACACTGAGCACCCGTCCACCGGTGGCGACGAGGGTGTCGTCGATCACGGCGGTCGCCGCGTGCGCGAGGGTGACGCCGGGCACGGCGGATGCCGCGGCCAGGCCGGTGAGGGCGCGTCCGGTGACCGGCGCATCCGGATAGTTCTCGCTCGCGAGCACGACCGTGACGCAGGCGTCCGTCGAGAATACCGGGCGGGCCAGGCCGCCGAGACCGCCGGTTGACGCCGCGAGCAGCAGCCCCGCCAGCGGCGTGACCAGCCTCGGCAGGACCACCTGGGTCTCCGGGTCGCCGAACCGGGCGTTGAATTCGATCACCCGGATACCCTCAGTCGTCAGAATGAGGCCGCAGTAGAGCAAACCGATGAACGGGGTGTCCTCGGCGGCGAGCTGGCGCACCGTGGGCAGCGCGATCGTTTCGATGACCTCGTCAACGAAGGCCTGTTCGCTGCCGAATTCGGCGTCGAGCCAGGGCAGCGGCGAATAGGCGCCCATGCCGCCGGTGTTCGGGCCGAGGTCGCCGTCGCCGAGACGCTTGTAGTCCTGGGCGGGGGAGAGCGGCAGCACGCTGTGGCCGTCGCTGAGTAGGAAGAGGGAGACCTCCGCGCCGTCGAGGAACTCCTCGATCAGAACGCTGCCGTGCTGCAGCCAGAAGGTGGCGTGCGCGAGCGCGGCGTCGCGGTCCGAGGTGACGAGCACGCCCTTGCCGGCGGCGAGGCCGTCGGCCTTGACCACGTAGGGGGCACCGAATTCGTCGAGCGCGGCCGTCGCTTCGGCGAGCGTTCCGACACGTTCGGCACGGCCGGTGGGCACCTGCGCGGCATCCATGATGCGTTTTGCGAAGGTTTTGCTGCCTTCGAGCGCGGCCGCAGCCCGGCCCGGACCGAAGACCGGGATGCCCCGCGTGCGCAGAGCGTCGGCGACCCCGGCGACGAGCGGGGCCTCCGGCCCCACCACGACGAGTTCGATTCCGTTGAGATTCGCGTAGTTCGTGACCTGCTCGGGGTCCGCCGGGTCGAGCGGAACTACCGGCACATCCCGGGCGATGCCGGCGTTGCCGGGCGCAGCCACGACGTCGTGCTGAGGCTCCTCGCGGAGCAGCGCGGTGATGATGGCGTGCTCGCGGGCACCGGAACCGAGGACCAGAATCTTCACCCCGTCAGGTTAGCGGATGCCGCCACACCCCGCCCTGGTGGGGTGCCCCGGCTGCCCGGGGTCGCGCCGAGTGCCCGCGGCGCCGAGGGCCCGGGGCGCCCGGGGCCCCGGAGTGCT
>NZ_SOGK01000079.1:0-2741 GCF_004564305.1 Cryobacterium sp. TMT3-29-2 | reverse complement strand
CCCGCGCGGGTCGGCGCGGGCTCGGCGGACGGCGCGGGCGCATCCGTCGCTTGGGCCTGGGTCGGCTCAGGCTGCGAGGCCGCTCCGAGCCTGGGGACCGCGGCCTCCTCGGGAGCGGTGCGGTGAGTGGCAGCCGGCGCGGCCTGGCTTGCCGGACGGGGCGCGAGCTGTGGTGTGGAGGCGAGTTGGGCCATCAGGGCGGCCTTGAGCCCAGCCGAGGGCTGCACGGGGGCCGCGGCAAGGCCCAGAGTCACCGCGGTATCGCTCAACTCGGCCGCCTCGATGCGGGCCTGCTCGGATGCCGCGAGGTGCTCCTCATAGTCGGCGGCGTCCTCCGCGCCCAGGGCGTGGAGGGCGTAGGCGCCGGAGAGCTCGCCCGGGTTCATCCCAACGGCTTTGCGCCCATCGTCATTCCGTTCGTTGTCGCTCATGACGCCACTCCCAATTCATCACGCAGGCGGATCATGCCGTCGCGCAGCCTTGTCTTCACCGTTCCGAGAGGGATCTGCAACCGCTCAGCGACTTCACTCTGACTGAGACCGCCGTAGTAGGCGAGGCTGATCGCCTGGCGTTGCAGTTCCGTCAATCTGGCCATCGCCCTCTCCACCCTTTCGTGCTCGATTCGTACTCCGACTGTTTCGGACACCTCGTCGTAGGCCACCGCGAGATCACGGATGCCGATTTTGATGTCCCGGTCGCGGCTTGCCTGCGACGACCGAATCCGGTCGACCGCACGGCGGTGCGCCATGGTCAGGATCCAGGTTGCGGCCCCGCCGCGCTGGGCTTCGTACCTCGTCGCCGTCTGCCAGATCTCCAGAAAAATCTCCTGGGTCACTTCCTCCGACTGGGAGGGGTCGACCAGCAGGCGCCGGACGAGACCAAGGACGCGCGGAGCCATTCGGTCGTACAGCTCTCCGAATGCCCCTTCGTTTCCCTGCGCCACCCGGCCCAGCAGTTCCTCCTGGGAGGCAGGAACAGTCGACTCCCGGTCGATGTCGAATTCAGCGCTCATGGGAACAAGCATCTCAGGTCTTGTCTGTGTCCATGACTCATAGTTCGTCACGGAGCACGGATCGGATTGGTACGTCACGACAGACCGGGGAAGAGTGAAGGCCGGACCGCAGAACGCCTCTCGGCGCGAGGCCGCTCATAGCGGCGAATATTGGAGCCCGGGGTTACTGCGGCCCGACCAGAAACCAGTGTAAACGACGCGGATACGTTTGCGCACCGAGTGGAGCGGCTCGTCACCGGTCGAAGGTCTGTCAGTCCAGGGAGTCGCTGCGCCAGAGCCGCGCGCAGGAGCCGAACTCCTGGGCCGTGGTGGAGAACCGGAGGGCGCGGGTGGTCAGTTCGGTGGATCGGAGCGGTTCGGTCGTCTCCAGGTCGTCCGCGGCGCTGGTGCAGCCGACGGAGATGACACGGCAGAACGCCGCCGCGCGGTCGAGCGCCACGGCGAAGTCGCCGGTGAAGATTCCGCGCAGGATCTGGTCGGCCAGCACGATGATCTCGGCCGTGCCCGTGGGAACCGCCGCACCGGCGATGACCGGGTCGATCGCCACGGTGACCTCGGTTCCACGCTGGTAGAGGAATGCCGTGCCCTCGGGATCCTGGCGGATAAGAAGCCGCACCAGGTAGATCCGCCAGAGTGCCCCGGGCAGGCTGCGCGGCGACGCCCTCGACCAGAGTTCGGCCACCGCATCGACGCCGTTTTCATCGGTGTAGGCCACGAGCCGCTCCACGATGTCGGGGTCCGGGTCGCTGCGCACCCGGGCCAGGAGCGCGTGCGCCGTCTCGTGCGCCACTCTGCTGATCATCGCCGGATCTTCGCCGCCCTGGAACGACTCGAATTTACTGCCGGAGAACTGGGTCGGCTTGTGAAAATTCTCGGCCATCGCATCCTCCTGGGTTCGTCGCTTGTGTTCGCTGTGGGCACATCCGTCTCGTCTGCGGATGCCCCTCTCCCACGGTACCTAGAAATACCGATCCGGAATCCCCTGTAGATTATTAACCGCGGGCCTCTAGCTCAGTTGGTAGAGCAAAGGACTTTTAATCCTTGGGTCGTCGGTTCGAGCCCGACGGGGCCCACTCAGAGAACCAGGGTCGGTGTATGCCCGGGGCGTGGCGCACGCGTCAATCCCCGGGGCCCGGCTCGGTTCCAGACTCCCGGCGCGCACCCAGCGATGATTCGGGCCGCGTTCGGGTAGCTCCTCCATACTGCTGTGACCGGCCGTCGGCATGCCCGGTGTCGGCGGCAGCAGAAGGAGGACCCATGGGCAGAGTGAATGAGGAAGTCGAAATCGAGACCGGGATCGTCACCCGGTACCGGCGTCACCCGAACGGGCGCGGACTGGTATCCCCCGGAGCGCGCGTGCACCCCGGGGCATTCGTGTCCCGCACCGCCTACGTGGAGAGTGGCGCCCGGGTCGGCGCGGAGGCGTGGATCGGTCCAGGCAGCTGGATCGACCAGGGCGCGGTCGTCGGATCGCACGTTTTCATCGGCCAGAGCGTGCACGT
Source organism: Cryobacterium sp. TMT3-29-2 (assembly GCF_004564305.1). NCBI lineage: Bacteria > Bacillati > Actinomycetota > Actinomycetes > Micrococcales > Microbacteriaceae > Cryobacterium > Cryobacterium sp. TMT3-29-2. The sequence continues at coordinate 227 of NZ_SOGK01000079.1, read as the reverse complement.
CGGTCCGGACGCGGTCGTCGGCAGCGCCGCCCGGCTCGGCAGCTATGTGCGGGTCGGCCGACACGCACAGATCAGCCCCGGAGCGGTCGTTGAACGCGACCTGCGGGTTCCGGACGACGCGGTGATCGACGCGGCACCGCGCACGCGCCTGTCGCCCGGATCGGCACCCGCCGGGCTCGGCCACGCCGCCTAGCGGCGTGGCCGCCGTGCCGCGCGGCGCCGCCGTT
>NZ_SOGK01000006.1:0-2525 GCF_004564305.1 Cryobacterium sp. TMT3-29-2 | reverse complement strand
GCGGTCAGTTCTGCTTCGACGGCGGCCTGGAGGCGTTCTTCGAGTAGGGGGGAGCCGATCTGCTGCACGATCTCGCTGAGGAAGCCGCGCACGACGAGACGCCGGGCCTCGTCTTCGGTGATGCCGCGGGACTGCAGGTAGAACAGCTGCTCGTCGTCGAAGCGGCCGGTCGCGCTCGCGTGCCCGGCACCCGTGATATCGCCGGTCTCGATCTCCAGGTTCGGGATCGAATCCGCGCGGGTGCCCTCGGTGAGCACCAGGTTACGGTTCTGCTCGTAGCTGTCGGTGCCGGCCGCGTCACGACCGATTAGGACGTCGCCGATCCACACTGTGCGGGCACCCTTACCCTGCAGGGCGCCCTTGTAGGTGACCCGGCTGCGAGTGTTCGGCGCGATGTGGTTGACGAATACCTGCTGCTCGAGGTGCTGATCCGCGTCGGCAAAGTAGAGGCCGAATAGCTCGGTGTCCGAGCCGATCCCGGCCAGCTGCACCGACGGATTGACTCGCACGATGCTTCCGCCCAGGGTCACGACGACATGCTTGAGGCGCGCGTCCCGGCCGATGGTCGCGAAGTGGTTCGTCAGGTGCACGGCGGTGTCGCCCCATTCCTGCAGGCTCACGATCGTCAGGTTCGCGGCCTCGCCGAGAATGATCTCGACGTTCTCGCTCAGGCGGGCCTCGCCCGTGTTCTCCAGGATCAGGATCGCCCGGCTGAACGGCTTGGCCTCGATGATCGTGTGCGCGCCGCGCGGGCCGGAACCCAGGGCGGCACGGGTCACCGTGACCTCCTTGGCCTCCTCGCCGCTGATCGTGATCGCGAGGGCCTTCTCGAAACTCGACCACGCGTTCGCCGACGCGCGCTCCTCGGGCGCCCCGGCGGAACCGATCCGCGGATCGGCGCGGTCGACCCAGGCGACGTCGACACCGGCGATATCGGTCGACTCGACCGGGTACACGGATCCGTCGAGCACGCCCGCGGTCAGGTCGGTGAACTTCTTCACCGGCGACAGCTTCCAGACCGCTTCGCGACCCGTGACGGGCCCGAAGTCGGCCACGTTCACGCTCTTGAACCGGTCGGACCGGGTCTGCACCGGCACGTAACCGAATCGGCCGTCCGAGTGCTCCGTGATGCCGTGCTGCTCCGCAGTGGGCATGGCAGTACTGAGGGTTCCAGTGCCCGACATCTAGCCGACCGACCCTTCCATACCCATTTCAATGAGCTTGTTGAGTTCGAGGGCGTACTCCATCGGCAGTTCCCGGGCGATCGGTTCGATGAAGCCGCGCACGATCATGGCCATCGCTTCGTCTTCGGGCATCCCCCGGCTCATCAGGTAGAACAACTGCTCCTCGCTGACCCGCGAGACCGTGGCCTCATGACCCAACTGCACATCGTCCACCCGGATATCGATCGACGGATACGTGTCAGAGCGGGACTGCGTGTCGACCAACAGTGCGTCGCAGCGAACCGTGTTCGCGGAGTGGTGCGCCGTGGCATCCACCCGCACCTCGCCGCGGTAACCGGACCGGCCACCACCCCGGGCAATCGACTTCGACACGATCGAGGACTGCGTGTACGGCGCCATGTGGATCATCTTCGCGCCCGCATCCTGATGCTGACCCGGACCCGCGAACGCCACCGACAGGGTCTCACCCTTGGCATGCTCCCCCATCAGGTAGATCGACGGGTACTTCATCGTGACCTTGGAACCGATGTTGCCGTCGATCCACTCCATCGTGGCGCCCTCGGCAGCCGTGGCCCGCTTCGTGACCAGGTTGTAGACGTTCGTGGACCAGTTCTGGATGGTCGTGTAGCGAACGCGGGCGTTCTTCTTCACGATGATCTCGACCACGGCGGAATGCAAGGAGTCGGAGGAATAGATCGGGGCCGTGCAGCCCTCGATGTAATGCACGTAGCTGCCCTCATCCGCGATGATCAGGGTGCGCTCGAACTGCCCCATGTTCTCCGTGTTGATGCGGAAATAGGCCTGCAACGGAATCTCCACGTGCACGCCCGGCGGCACGTAGACGAACGAACCGCCCGACCAGACCGCCGTATTCAGCGCGGCGAACTTGTTGTCGCCGGAGGGGATGATCGTGCCGAAGTACTCCTCGAAGAACTCCGGGTGCTCCTTCAGCGCCGTGTCGGTATCCATGAAAATGACGCCCTGCGCGGCGAGCTCTTCGTTGATCTGGTGGTACACGACCTCGGACTCATACTGGGCGGCAACACCGGAGACAAGACGCTGACGCTCGGCCTCGGGGATGCCGAGCTTCTCGTAGGTGCTCTTGATGTCCTCGGGCAGGTCGTCCCAGGTCTGGGCCTGCTTCTCCGTAGACCGCACGAAATACTTGATGTTGTCGAAATCGATGCCCGACAGGTCGGCGCCCCAGGTCGGCATGGGCTTGCGCTCGAACAGTTCGAGGGCCTTCAGGCGACGCTGCAACATCCACTCCGGCTCGCTCTTGAGGTTGGAGATGTCGGTCACCACCTCCGGCGAGATGCCACGGCGAGCGGAGGCCCCGGC
>NZ_SOGK01000059.1:0-2467 GCF_004564305.1 Cryobacterium sp. TMT3-29-2 | reverse complement strand
TGCCTGCCAGTAACTGCGGAGTTTTTCGCAACGCGCCGATCGGGCTGGCTGGGGTGACCCGGCCTGTCTCGAAATTCTCCTCAATTAGGTCACGCTGCTGCGCCGGACGGATGCCGCGTGGCGGCATCCGTCCGGTCTGCCGGACGCATCTGCGGCAGCTGTGATTCCCGTCGCCCTTCCCCAAGAGGCGTCGTTATCTGGCCCGTTGTGGCTAACTCAGGAGACCCGGGCAAAGTCACGGCCGAGTCGCGGAGACTGCGGCACTGCTCCGCGCCCTTGCCGAGGCTGGCGGCGGGGATCTCCTGAGTTGGCCACATCCGGCGCCGGTGACCTCGGTCGCTGCGGCCCTCACCCGCGCCAGGCTGGTAAGCACCTGTGCCGGGAGGTCCTGCACCCAGCGCCACGGCACCTTTCGCCGTCGCCGCGGGCCCGTGCGTGAGCCGTGCTTCGCCTCACTCTTGCAAATTGTGCGAGAAGGGGTCAAAGCAAGCTGAATCCGGCCTGTTTGGCCAGACTGCAGGATTTATGCGCGTTCGGTGCCGGGAAGGTGCCGGGTAGGGGCGGGGTGCGGGTTGGGAATGGTGGCTAACTCAGGAGATTTGGTGGAGTCGTGGCCCAAATGGTGTGACCGCCGCACTGGTCCGCGCCCGTACCGCGCCGGGCGCCAGGATCTCCTGAATTAGCCACATCTGGGGCAGGTGAGGAATAGGGGAGGGGCAAGGAAGGGGCGGGACAGCGCGGAACGGCGCCGGCAGGTGCGGGACGGGGCCGGAAGGACCGGCGGGCCAGGTGGCGGATGCCCACCGCCCCACCACCCCGGCCGAACGAATTCGACGGAGATCTTGCACGAAGATTGCGAAAAAGGGCCCCGCGACCCCGTAATTGTGCGCAATCTCCGTCGAATTCGTTCGAGGTGAAGCGGATTGCCCGGGGCGGGGCAGGAGCACCCTCTCGGAATGAGAGAATCAACCGGACAGAGAGGTGGCTATGACGCTTGGACTCCCGGACCACCTGGTCAAGAGGACGCTCAGCTATGCCCTCGCGCGGGCCGCGCACTGGTTCGCGCTGACCTGCCTGGCCGCCTCCCTCATCGCCGTGGTCCTCCTGACCTTGTCCACAACTGCAGCGACTGCAACAAACCCAGCAAGCACAGCAGTAGCCGCAACCCAAGCAACCCAAGCAACCCAAGCAACCCAAGCAACCCAAGCAACCCAAGCAACCCAAGCCGCAGAAGCAGCAACCCAGGCGGCCACCACCGCAACCCTCGCCACAGTCGTCGCCCTCCTCCTGATGGCCGCCGTCCTGATCGCACTGTCCCTGCGCCGCACCGTCACCTTGACGATCGCCTACCTCGTCGTCGGCACCGCCGCCACCTACCTCTACACGATCACCGTGCTCGGCCTGCCGGGCGTCTTCCCGAGCTCGAACGTCTTCCTCGTCACGCTGCCGAAGCTGGCGCTGGTCATGGTCGGCGGCGCCGGGACATCCGCCCGCGCCGGCGTGCTCTGGAGCACCACCGGCTTCGTCCTGGCCGAGGCCGTCACAGTGCTCGCGGCTACCCAGACCGGCGTGCCCTATGGCGCCGACGTGTACACCGTCTCCACCTACCTCTTCCTCGTCAGCGTGCTGCTGCTCACCGCCTTCGTGCGCCGCGAGCGGTCCGTGCAGATCGCCCTGCACCGGGCCATGCAGACCGACCAGACCCGCCTGCTGCGCCACGAGCTCGACCTCCGAACCCTCGCCCTCAACCAGGACACCACCCTCCAGCAGCTCGTCGCCCTCGCCCGCGCGCATCCCGGGCCGCTCAGCGACAACCTGGCCGGCAGCATCCGTGACGCCCTGCAGACCCTCCGCGGCACCGACTGGCTCGCTGACGCCGACGCGCTGAGCGTCGAGCCGTCCCGGGGCACGGATGCCTGGCTCACCAGCGAGGTCTACGCCGCCATCGAGCGCAGCCGCGATCGTGGCCTCGTGGTTGAAGTCACGGGAGACCGCGCCGCCCTCGGCCGCCTCGGCCCGGCCAGCGACCGCGAACTGGGCCTGGCGGTGCAGCAGTGCCTCGTGAACGTGATCCTCCACTCCGGCCTCGTCGCCGCCGAGGTCGTGATCGAGTCCGAGCCGAGCAGCATCTCCCTGATGGTGATGGATGCCGGGCGCGGCTTCACGGAATCCGAAACCGGCGCCGACCGCCTCGGCCTGCGCCAGGCGGTGCGCCGCCGGATCGAACGCCTGGGTGGCTCGGTGAGCATCCTCACCCGGCCGGGCGCCGGCACCTCGGTTCTGCTCAGCGTTCCCGTGGCGGCCGAGGAACCCGGCGAGCACGCCGGGCCGTCGGAGAACCGCGCCGGGCCGTCGGAGAACCGCGCCGGGCCGTCGGAGAACCGCGCCGGGCCGACGGAAAGGCCAGCCGCGCAGCCAGCACCCGTGCCCGCCCCAGCCGCGCAGCCAGCACCCGTGCCCACCCCGG
>NZ_SOGK01000081.1:0-2287 GCF_004564305.1 Cryobacterium sp. TMT3-29-2 | reverse complement strand
ATCCGCGCCCGCCGGATCCGCGCCCGCCGGATCCGCGCCCGCCGGATCCGCGCCCGCCGCGGCCCCGGTCACCTCGTCGGCCCGTCCCGCTGCTGCGATCCCGGCGGTGCCAGGCTCCTCGGTCCCGAGCCCGGCGGTGTCAGGGTCCACCGCACCGAGGGCACATCAAAGCGCCCCCGGCGCAACAACGACCGAAGAGGCGTCGGCCGTCGACGCCGACCCCGATCCGGCCGTAGCCCCGACCGCTGCCGCCGATCCCGACTCCGAGTCCGCAGGCGCCGCTGCGGAGCCGGACCCCGAGCCGGATCCCGATCCCGATCCGATCGCCGACCGAATCGTTGCCGCGGACTCCGCCGGGCCCTCCGCGGTTGCTCCGTCGCCCGCGGATGCCGGCCCCGCTCCGGCCGCCGCCGCTACCCCTCGTGCTGATTCCGATCCGGCCGCCGCCGTCCCTGCCTCTGCCGTTACCGCCGAGTCCGCCCCGGGCTCCGCGGTAGCTCCGGCACCCGCGGACGTCGCCGCTGCGGCATCCGTTGCCGTCACCCCGGCGACCGCCCCGGCGACCGCCCCGGCGACCGCCTCTCCCGTGACTGGCTGGGCGACCGTTGTCATTCCGAGCTCGTCGGACGCCGGCCCCGGCTGGGCCACGGCCTCCATCCCCGGGTCGGCCCCGGCCGCCGCCACCGTTGACACCGTTGACACCGTTGACACCGGTGCGACCGCTGCTCCCGGCCCCACCGCTGCTCTCGCCCCCAGCGCGGTGCAGGCCCCCGGCGCGCAGGCCGCTGCGCGTTCCACGCCGAACGCACCCGCATCCGTATCGGCACCTGCGCCCACGGCGGCGCGCGGGTCCGGGCGGGCTTTCGAACCGGAGCCGCCCTACGACGACGAGCCCCCGCCCTACGACGAAGAGTTCCCGCCGGATCCGCACCCGAACGGCGGCCAGTCCGGAACCCAGCCCGGAACCCAGCCCGGAACGCAGTCCGGAACGCAGCCCGGAACGCAGCCCGGAACGCAGTCCGGAACCCAGCCCGGAACCCAGTCCGGAACCCAGTCCGGAACCCAGCCGCGCACCCAGGCGCAGACTCCGACCCAGGCGGGTCGCGCAGCATCCGTCGCCCGGCGCGGGCCAGCGTTTGCGGAGAAGCAGCGCTACGGCGAGTCGGTGGTGCGTGAGATCCTGGGTGCCACCTTCCTCGAAGAACAGCCGCACGACCCGGCACCGCGAACCAGAGGCGACTAACCCATGTACGAAGGCATCGTTCAGGAACTGATCGACGAGCTCGGCACGCTGCCCGGAATCGGACCCAAGTCCGCGCAGCGGATCGCGTTCCACATCCTGCAGACCGAGCAGTTCGACGTGACCCGGCTCGCCAACGTGCTGCTCGAGGTGCGCGACAAGGTGAAGTTCTGCGACATCTGCGGCAACGTGTCCGAGCAGACGACCTGCATGATCTGCCGCGATCCGCGCCGCAATCCCGCGATGATCTGCGTGGTCGAAGAGGCCAAAGACGTCGTCGCGATCGAGCGCACCCGCGAATTCAAGGGGCTCTACCACGTACTCGGCGGGGCGATCAGCCCCATCGACGGCGTCGGACCCGACGACTTGCGCATCCGTCAGCTGATGCAGCGCCTCGCGGACAACACGGTTCAGGAGGTCATCATCGCCACCGACCCGAACCTCGAGGGGGAGGCAACCGCGACCTACCTGTCGCGCCTGCTGACCACCCTCGAGATCAAGGTCTCCCGGCTCGCGTCGGGGCTCCCGGTCGGCGGCGACCTCGAGTACGCCGACGAGGTCACCCTGGGCCGTGCCTTCGAAGGCCGGCGCACGGTCACGAACTAGGGCTTCTCGCCGCCCCCGGTCCTCGCACCCGCTGCCGCAACTGTTGCCCCCACGGCGCCTGCCCGCTGCCCTGCGCGCCCACTGCCGCAACTGTTACCGAAGCGGACAACTGTGCCCGGTGTGCGGGCAACACTTGTCCACACGGGCAACAGTTGCGGCCAGGGACGGCCGCCCGGGGAGACCGCATCCGCCATCGACCTGCGCCAGGGGCGGCCGCCGCCCGCCGCGACGACAGACGGGCCGGGGGAGACCCGGCCCGTGGCATCCGTTGCCCCGTTGATTCGCGGGCAACGCCAGCTGCGGAGAATTTCGAGACTCGCCGTGTGGCGGGGCTGGGGTGACCCAGTGTTTCCGGACAGTCCTCCTGAATTCAGGATTGGATAGACAAATGGAACACGAGAAACACAAGCACTTCAGCCCGGAGTTTCGGGCTGCCGCGGT
>NZ_SOGK01000087.1:0-2112 GCF_004564305.1 Cryobacterium sp. TMT3-29-2 | reverse complement strand
CGACGGGCGAAAAGTAGTCCACTGTTGTGTCTAACTATTCTGCCGTGTTCTCTGGTCGTGCCGAGGGAAGAGTGTCGATGCCGCTGTTTTTGAGTCGGTAGCTGGAGCCTTTGAGCGTGATGACGTCGGCGTGGTGAACGATTCGGTCGATCATCGCGGCGGCCACGACGTGGTCGCCGAAGACGTCGCCCCATCGGGAGAAGGGGAGGTTGCTGGTCAGGATCAGCGAGGCGTGTTCGTAACGGCTGGAGACGAGCTGGAAGAACAGATTCGCGGCGTCTTGTTCGAACGGGATGTAGCCGACTTCGTCGACGATGATCAGGCCGTAACGGCGGAGCTTCACGAGTTCCTGGGGCAGCCGGCCCAGCTGGTGGGCTGATTGGAGTCGGGTGACCCAGTCCGTTGCTGTGGCGAACAGGACTCGGTGGCCCGCATGGGCGGCTTTGATGCCCAGGCCGATCGCGAGGTGCGTTTTCCCGGTCCCGGGCGGACCGAGCAGGACCACGTTCTTCGCCTCGGTGAGGAATGAACCGGTGCCGAGGTGCGCGATCGTGTCTCGCTTGAGTGAGGGCTGGTGGTCGAAGTTGAACTCCTCCAACGATTTCCGGCCGGGGAAGCCCGCTGCCCGAATCCGCAGTTCCGCGCCGGAAGACTCCCTCGCGGAGACTTCCCGGGAGAGGACCGCCGCCAAGTATTCCTCGTGAGTCCAACCTGCCTCCCGGGCCTGCTCAGCGAGTCGGGCGGCGGCGTCCCTGATCCGGGGTGCTTTCAACGCGCGGGCGAAGTACTCGATCTCGCTGATCGTTTCGCGGCCCATCAGGCGACTTCACCGTCAAGGTCGAACCGGACCCCGAACGCCGTGTCGTAGTCGGCGAGGTTTCGTTCGAGGCTCTCCTCGACCGGCTCCGCGCGGGTTTGAAACGCGGTTCGCAGGGTCGCGGCGGCAGCAACGTGAGCCCGGTCGGTGATCGTTTGTCCGGTCGACCACGCCCGGTCATGAGACGCGAACAGCCTGTCCTCGAGGGTGACCGTGACCTGGTCCAGGTCCGCCCGAACCTCGACCATCCGCCCGATCCCGGCCGGGTCAACGGAGTAATCGTTGCCGTGGACGCGAACGTAGTAATCGCGCGGCAAACGGACCCGGGCGGCGAACCCGACCAGCGGCGCGACCGGCGGCAACGCGAGCATCGCGGCCCGGTCCGCCGCGACCAACTCCGTGGGGCGCCCGCCGAGCCGGCGAACAACCCTCCCATTCGCCCGGGGCAACCAACTCGCGAGTTGCTCGTTGAAGTCAGCCGGCGAGCGAAACGATCGCCCCGGCAGGAACGATGTCTCCAAGTACTGATTCGCGCGTTCGACGATGCCTTTGGACTCCGGATCGAAGGGCTTGAGTTGCACGATCCTGGTCGCCAACGTCCCGGTGAATGCCGCGACTCCGTGAGCGAACGCGTTCCGGCGGCCGATGCCGGCCTCGTTATCCCAGATCAACCGCTTCGGGACCGCGCCCAACTGCCCCGAGATCAATGACCACATGCCCACGAGCAGATCCGGTGTCGTCCGCGACGGCAACATCACAGCCGTGATGAACCGCGAGAACGAGGACACGACCACCAACACCGGCGGAGACCCGGCCTGGCCGGCGCCGAGCGGGATCTTCACGGGCGGGAACCACAGATCGCACTGCGCCTGATCCCCGGCTGCATACGCGATCCGGTCCGCGGGATCTACCGGCGCATACTCCGGCCGAAGCCTCGCCACATTCTCACGGAACCACGTGATCGAGCCCGACCACGCCAACCTCTCCGCGACGACCGTCGCGGGCATCCTCGGGTGCGCCGCGAGCAGCTCACGGATCCGCGGCTCCAGCTCCCTCAACTCAGACGGCCGAACCGGCCGCTCATACTTCGGCGGCTCATCAGAAGCGATCGCTCGCGCGACCGTGTCCCTGGCCACCCCTAAACGCCGCGCGATCTCTCGCTGCGACACGCCCTCGCTCTTGTGAAGGCGACGAATCAACGCCCAATCTTCCACTGTGATCACCCATCCAATCGTGGTCGAGTGGACTAGTTTTCAACCGTCGATTCTGGCTGGGTATTCAACCGTCGCTGACAG
>NZ_SOGK01000063.1:0-1998 GCF_004564305.1 Cryobacterium sp. TMT3-29-2 | reverse complement strand
GGCCCCAGCCCCCCCTGACGCCGCTGCCTCCGTCGACGCTGCGGCTCCGGCTGACGCTGCGGCGCCGGTCGCTGCCCAGGACCCGGACCCGACCACGCCGGCGCCGCCGCCCGCCGAAGCCTGAGCAGAAGACGACGCGGACGCCGCCGGCAGCATCGCGACCCACATCACCGCCATCAGCAGCAGCGCTGCGGCGTGGTGCGCGGCGGGCATCCGATGCCGCCGGTCGAGCAGGGCCAGCAGTGCCGCCCCGACCAGCAGCCCGGCCCAGGACAACGGCCCGAGCAGTTGCACACCCGGCAACACCATGTCGGCGCACGTGACGGCCATGACGACCATGGCGGGCGCCGCGACCAGGGTGCGGCCCGGCATCCGGAGCCCGGCGAACGCGCATGCCGCACCCAGGCCGGCCGCCGCGACGGCGGCAAGCAGGCACGCAGACACCCAGATCTCAGTCATTTCGGCTCACGATAGGCCGGTCTCCCTTGCTCGGCTTGCCGAACGGCGCACGGATGCGCGGCAGCAGCGCACGGATGCGCGGCAGCAGCACACGGATGCGCGGCAGCAGCACAGGGATGCACACGCCGAGGCTGCCGCGCTCAACGTGGCCAACTCAGGAGATTCACGGCGGCAAGTGTCCCGTGCGCGCACTCTGCCGCATTGGTCCGCACTCGTCCGTGTCGAAACGGCCGGTCCAAAGCCGGATCTCCTGAGTTGGCCACCGGAATCGGCGCCACGAAGACGGTCGGCCACCGCGAGCACGGCATAGCTCCTGCACTCCGGTGCCGCCGCCGGCACGCACCCCCGAATTTCCGCGGCGACGCAACCCGGCCCGCACAATATGCCGGCGTTATGCACGGCAAGGGTCCAGGCCCGGATGCGGCGCGGCACCCGGACCTCCTGAGTCAGCCACGCACTCCGGCGGATCGATCCTGCGGCGACCGTCCTCCGGCGCATCATGGATGCGAGAATGGCACCGTGTCGACGTCAACGAGCCGGAAGAGCGGAATGAGCGAGCCGAGCCAGCCCGGCGTACTCGGCGCGAATGGCGGGATTGCCACACTCGGCGCGAACGGCGCGAACGGCGGGAACGCCACACTCGGCGCGAATGGCGGGATTGCCACACTCGGCGCGAACGGCGTAGATAGCACGAACGGCATAGACGGCGCGAAGAGCACGAACGGCGCGCCCGGCGCGCCGCATTCCCAGACCCTGTCCCGGGGCATCCGCGTGCTCGAGATCCTCGCCGACGCCGACGCGGCCCTGACCATCGCTGACGTGGCCGCCGCCCTCGGCGTGCACCGCTCGAACGCCTACCGAATCCTGCGCACGCTGGAGGACCACCGGGTCGTGATCCGGGATGCCGCGGGCGCCGTGCGCCTCGGCCCACGGATGGCTGCACTCGCCCGCGGTGTCTCCCGCGGCCTGCAAACCGCGGCGCTGCCCGAGCTGACGAGCGTCGCGAACGAGCTGGGGATGACTGCTTTCGTGACCGTCCTGGACCGGGCGGAGGTCGTCACCCTGGTCAGCGTGGAACCGCGCCAGGCGCACGCCACGGTCGCGCAGCGCCCCGGCACACGGCATCCGCTCGGCCGGGGCGCCCCCGGAATCGCCATCCAGTCCCTGCTCACGACTGCCCACTGGGCGCAGCTCGGCGAGGACGCGCGCCGCGGCGAGGCCGCCGAGGTGCGCACGCACGGCTTCGCCACCAGTCATGACGAGGTCGTGCCGGGGCTGGCGTCCGTGGCGGTGCCGCTGGTCGTGCCCGGTGAGGCGCCGGCGGCGCTGGCGGTCGTCTACCTCGGCAGCGGCCAGAGTGCCGCCCAGATCGGCGCTCGACTCGTGACGGCCGCCGCCGCGATCGCAGCCGAGCTGCGTTAGCCGCCGCCTCCGAGCACAGCCGTCGGCATCCGCAGGTCCATGCCGCCGCCGGCATCCGCAGCGCCTCGGCGCGGTCGCGGGGCAGCCCCAGGTGACCCGGCGGCATCCGCAGCGCCT
>NZ_SOGK01000133.1:0-1739 GCF_004564305.1 Cryobacterium sp. TMT3-29-2 | reverse complement strand
CGGGGAGATCGATATGCTTCCTGCGCGAATTCGCGAGGGTGAATCCCGCCGTGCGATACAGCCACGGCAGCACCGCCTCCCGTGGCAGGTCGTCGCGGCGCCGCCAAGCCGTCGCGAAGACCTCAGCGGCCAGGTCCTCGGCATCCTGACGCGGTCCGCGTCGGGCGAAGTAGCGCACGAGCGCAGTCGAGTGCTCCCGGACGATCACGGTGAACCAGTCGACATCGGCCGCCGTCTCGGCCGGGCCCGCGCTCTCAGGCATCGCCTCTCCCTCACTTACGTCGGCGCTGGCTGGGGTGTTGGCGATGCTCACATAATGAATATGTCGCTTCCGCCGTAAGTCTTGCACGCAGCACCCCCGAATTTTCGGAGATCGCGCAGAACGCAGACCTTCATACCTGCTGGAGGACGCTGGGCAGGCGCTTCGGCTCCCCGCTCCGCAAAGGCGCGGCCGGACCCCGCCCGCGCCGCAAGTTGTCGACGACACCGAGCCGTCTGCGTTTGGCACGATGATAACCTTGCCCGATGTCGGACGCTGCGCTCATACTCCTGTGCCTTGGCTGCGTGCTAGTGCTTGCCGGAGTCGGTCTCGCGCTGTGGCACCGCTCAAACGGTGGTGCGCGCGTTGGGAGCGGGCAATGGTTCCCGGCGGTCCTTCTTGTGAGCGTCGGCGCGGGGGCGGCGCTAGCGCCTCTCGTGGGCATGTTCCTCGTCTCACGCCTCTAGGTGTACCCGGCCAGGACGTTGGTGACACTTCGCGGCTTGTGAAAAAGGAGAACCTCCGGAATTGGCCTGTGTGTGGTCTCCCCATGCCCGCCATGAGGACAACGTTGGTACCGCCATCGCCCTGGCATGCACCTTGACCAACCGAAGGTAGCGGCGGAGGCCGTGCTACGCGTTCTCGAGCGAGTGGATAAATTGTGGCCTGATCCTTCGACGGATGCTTTCCTTTGCTCACCATCCTCCATTCGTCCATATTGGTTGACGAATGGAGGGGGCGCTATTTGACAGTTTGGCGACGGCGGCGACAGGTGTTGCGGTGGTCAGTCACACAGTCCAGCCGGCGGTGGGCTCTTTTTAGAGCCGGTGCCGGGCGAAGCTGGTGATGGCGTTGACGAGGAATTCCACCATGTATTCGTGGTACCCGTTATGGAAAGCGCGCATGTCCTCGTTGTCCCGGTAGAACAGAGCCATGCCGATGTAGGCTTTCGGGCTGGGCGTGTAGAACCGGCAGGCGACCCGGTAGTGCCGGTGAATTAGTTCTTGGGTGTCGTCATCGTCCGGGCTGCGTTCTTCGAGGTTCCGGCTCAGGTCGCGGTAGATTTCGTCCCAGTCTGCGTGGACCTGGTCCCGGTCCACGTGTGCCCACCCGTTAGTTGCGGCGAGGCTGACGGCTTGTTCCTCGGTGAGGGCGTCACGGCAGCTTTGCAGGTAGGCGGAGGGAAGATCGTCAATTTTGGGCATGGTGGTCCTTTCGGGGCTGCGTGCCTATCGAGTCGCGGTGTAGGTATTCGCCCCACTGATTCGAGGTTGCTTGGAGATGCTGCGACGTTTGGTTGACTTCGGCCAGATCCCAAAGCAGCATCAGAGCAGCTTCTGCGAACTGGGGCTGAGTTGCGCAGATGATCGCTGGGCTTTCAATCATCATGGGTTCTTAGTCACTGAAGACCCGGTTGGGCTGCGGCGATGTCGAGGCGTGCGGCGGGGGTGGTGAGGATGCTCACTGGGCGGAAGCCCTT
>NZ_SOGK01000032.1:0-1664 GCF_004564305.1 Cryobacterium sp. TMT3-29-2 | reverse complement strand
CGCCGGCGGCCAGGAGTGCGTCTCGTTGTAGATCAGTGCTCTGCGAACCATCAGCTTTTGACACGCGCATGTATCCGACGAGCATGCTCGACCCCTGTCATTTAAACGTTCGATTGCACGGCAGAGTGATCGCACCCCCTGGGAAGACGGAAGCTGTCACACAACCAGTCATTCACTCCGCATGTCGTAAACGGTGCAGAAACAGTCGAATGTGGCAGCTGCAAGGGCGCCCCTGTGGCACGCTACTGTCGGCCGGAATTCTGCGATCGCTTAGTGGCTCAAAACGGATGCTGGACGAGTGCCGACGTATCATCGAACGCCGCAACCGGGTCTCTCGCTTGGACTATCTGCTCAAGGAAAACGACCTCATCGCGATCGCCGACGCGACAACCCACCCCGACCACCGAGAAGCACCGTAGATATTCAGGCACCGCGGAGGCTAAGAATTTTTCTACCAGCCCGAGCAATCGCGGTGCTAGTGTCGTAGTTGGTAGCAGGGATGAAACAGTTCCCGGAGCGCCAATTCGGGAAACCCACGCTGACGCGTGGGTTTCTGCGTTAACGGGATAATCAACCATGCTGTTGGCCTATATCGACGAAATCGGCGAGACGGGCGCATTCGTCTCCAAAACGGACCCACGATACAAAACAAGCCCCGCGTTCGGCTACGCCGGCTTCGTTATCCCCGCGGAGAAAGCTCGACAGTTCGGATCAATTTTTGTCCAAGAGAAACGAACACTTTTCGCCACAGACCTCATCGGCGTCGAGAATCCCGGCCAATGGGAGCGAAAGGGCGCGGACATATTCCGGCCGCACACTCACACGAACTACCCTCAGCAGATCCGGGTTTTCAATGGCCTCGTACAACGTGCGCTGGACCTCGGAGCGTTCGTTTTCTTCTATGCAGATGAGAAGCCCTTGGGGACCCCCGGGCAGACTCAACTCGACATCGAGGTCCGAGAGACCGCCGCTATGCGGGAAACGCTTAATCGACTTTGTAGCCATGCCGAGCACCACGATCAAAACTTGATTGTGCTGATCGATCAGATTAATGAGTCTCAGCGAGCGAAGAGACTTCCCAACATGTATGGCCATATACTCGGTCGGGCCGCAGAGCGGCAGGAGATGCGACGCATAATCGAACCCCCTATGCACGTAGACAGCACTCTTAGCGCAAATATCCAATTCGCTGACTGGATCGCCGCGGCGATCACGCGCGCAATCGAATACCAGCTGATCGAGAACTCGCCGTATGACTGGATCCCGTCACGCCTGGCTTCAATGCGCAAATCATTCACCTACGAATCGAAGCTGCACTTCAACAACAGGGCGATTGTGGACCTCAACAAAGGAGACATTCTAGACACCAGACGCTCTCTGTTCCCGCCGATCACTGGTCAGCGATTGTCTAACAGCGTCGATCCCGCCATCCTCCGCCGGATGTATGGTGCTGCGCAAAGTTCCTCACTACGCGGGAAGCCAAGTCCTTGACCACCACCATCGAGCGCTGTCCTCCTTGTGGCCAGTAGACACGTCCACTAAGGATCGTCCAGGAGGGACTGCCCCGAGTTCAGTTGACTCAAAGGGTTAGTGGTTTCAGGCGGCCTTGAGGGCCACGTTTATTGTCTCAAACTCGATCGGGGTGAGCTTACCGAGGCGGCGTT
>NZ_SOGK01000054.1:0-1415 GCF_004564305.1 Cryobacterium sp. TMT3-29-2 | reverse complement strand
CTAGTACTACAGTTGCGTTTGTGGGGTGTGGCCGCGGGTTTTGTAGTGGCATTGCTGGGCGCGGTGTTGGTGTTTTCGTCGCCAGAGGGAGCAGCGGATCACGTGGCGGGGGTCTGATTCCTGATGCCAGGCGATCCGTGTGATGAGGTGCCTGATTTCGGGCAGTGAGAGCCTTACCAGCTGGTCGGAGCCTGGATGTGGGCCCCCTTTTTTGAGCGGACGACGCTGAGGAAGGCGTGGGCGAACATGGAGAGGGTGATGTGCCGGTACCAGCCGCCATATTGCCGCACTTGGTAGTGGTCGAGCCCGGTTTCGCCTTTGGAGGTTTGGAAGGTTTCCTCGATGGCCCAGCGGGCCCCGGCGACCCGGGCCAGCTCGATCAGGGTGGCGTTCTCGGGTGTGTGGCAGATGTAGTAGGCCAGGTCGGTGGGGTCTTTCAGGGAGCGGCGGGCCAGCAGCCAGTGTTCCCCTGTCTCGGCGGGGCCGTTGATGCGAATCCTGGCCCAAGAGTAGAGCCGTTCGCCCTTGGTCCCGGTGCCGGCGGTGCGGGTGCGCCAGGCCCTCCCGTCCAGGGCGGCGAAGAGCTGATCGGCCCGCCCTTCGGCGCCCAATGAACCCGGGGTCGACGTGATGGCGCGCTGGTTCATGGGCACGGCCATCACGTAATTCATGCCGCGGGCCTCCAGCCGGCGGCGCAGCCCGGTGTGTTGGCCGTAGACGGCATCCCCGGTGGTCCATTCGGCCTCGATGCCGGCGTCCAGGGCGCGCTCGATCATCTCGGCGGCCAGCACGGGCTTGGTGGCCATCACCCGGTCCTCGGGGATTCCCGCCTGCTTGCACCGCTCGGCGTCGTCGATCCAGGCTTTGGGCAGGTACAGCTCCCGGTCCAGGAAGGTCCGCCCGGCCGAGGACGCGTAGGTGAGAAACACCCCGATCTGGCAGTTTTCCACCCGCCCCGCGGTGCCCGAATACTGGCGGGCCACCCCGGCCGACGCCGTCCCCTTTTTCAGGAATCCGGTCTCGTCAATCGCCAAAATCCCCGTGGGGTCGCCCAGGTGCTTTTTCACGTAGCCGAACAAGGCATCGCGCACGGCATCCGGGTCCCAATCCGTGGTCGAGAGCAGCCGCTGCATCCCATCAGGGGTGCCATGGCCGGCCCGCTCAGACAAGCTCCAGGAGTTCTTCCGCTCCTCGTCCGAGAGCAGGCCACGAATGTAACTGACCGCGTTGTTCCGCGGTTCCGAGCGTGCAAACTCGTCCCCAATCAACCCGCGGATCTCCTCGAGGCCCTGCGCCCATTCCTGTACCTCTGCCACCCAAATATCATCGTTCACCCGTCATGATTAACAGGATTCGGGGCAAAAATCCGATCAAAACGCCGATACAGCCAAAAATAAACGCGACTGTAGTACTAG
>NZ_SOGK01000019.1:0-1351 GCF_004564305.1 Cryobacterium sp. TMT3-29-2 | reverse complement strand
TCGGCCCCGCAAACGCCACGGCTACCGAACGCCCGCAGAGGTCCTCGCCACGCTAATCTCGAACCCAACTAATCAAACCGGTGTTGCAAACACCACTTGAATCCGCCGGAGGCGAGGCACGTAGGATACGAGACGCTTTCGTCTGTAGCACCCCCTCGGCCCGGGGAGCGCAGGAATGTCCATGATTGCGAATCTGTCGTCGGCGTCGCTCCGAGGTCGACCGATGTGTCGTTCACATTGGGGATTCCTTAGCGTGCGTTGACGAAGTTGCGCAGCGCGACGATCCATTGGTCGAACGCATCAAGGTGTGCGTCGTGCGACGCATCGGCAAGGTCAACACGCAAAACGTTCGGGCCGCGTGATACGAAAATGTTCTTCTGCTCTTCGGTGAACATGCCCTGGTCGGCGTAGACGACGAGTGTCGGCGCGGCCACCGCTTGCCATTCCTCCCAACGTGGGTGCGCGACCGCGGAAACGGCTGCGACCATAACGTCGGGGTCGAAGCGTGGGTAAAAACCGTCCTGGCGTTCCTGCAGATCTGCTACCCATGCTTGAGCGAGGGGGCCGACACCCAGTGCGGCGGAAGCCGATTCACGAGTAGTGAAGGGCACGTCCCACGAGCGGAAGAAGTCGCCTAATGCAGCGTGGTCTTCGGGTAAGCCTCCGCCCTCATTCGCCTCCAAGAGCACAAGTCGGCGCACTAGGTCTGGACGGGCGGCCGCGACTAGCATCGCGGTATGCGCTCCCATTGACTGACCTACGAGGTCGACGGCATCGAACTCTTCCACCTCGATGACTCGAACTACATCACCAACGAACGCCTCTCGGGAGGTATCCGCAGGGAGTCGCGTGCTGAGCCCGTGGCCGCGCTGATCGATTAGAACGACCTTCCGACCCGACAGTGTGCGCGCCGTTGGCACGAATTCCCGACTGCTCCCGGCGAGGCCGTGCAGAATAACAACGGCGGGGCTAGCCCCGTCGAAAACCGAGTAAGAGATGTTCACGCCGTCATTCGCCGAAACTGTTCGGATCACGGCTTCCATGTGCCGATTCTACGGATCACGAAGCGCCGGCGTCTCGTCTCACATGGGTTTTGACACGCGGAGGTTACGGGACCAGTGAGGTGCCCACCGTCGTAATGTTCCCCGCAAGAGGACCCTTGAGCGGCCGACTTGTCTGGTTCCTGCGACTCAAGGTCGCGTGGTGGCCAATTCTTCGAGGATCAAGGCAGCAACTTCGGCTGGTGTGCGACTGGTTGTGTCGATGGCCGTGGTTTCTTCTTCAAGCCAAAACAGGGCTTTCTGAAAATTCGGGAGCCTTGAGAGACGCCAGTCCGCCGCGTCGGGCTCAT
>NZ_SOGK01000078.1:0-1299 GCF_004564305.1 Cryobacterium sp. TMT3-29-2 | reverse complement strand
GCGCGAACAGGGCATCCGCTCGGCGTTTCGATACCCGTCACTGCGTAGCGATTCCCCGGTTGCTAGGCGGCGGTTCGACGACACCACGACTCGGCCGGCGCTATTGGTGATGGTGATGGCGGTACCGAGCGCTGCGAGTTGGGGTGTGAGATCGCGCTCGACGGTGTCGATGAGTAGGTCGAGTCCAGTGACGCCGACGAATTCGTCGTCGATTCTCACCGGTGCGGCCACAGTGATCGTGTACTCGTCGCTGCACAGGTAGTCGACATAGGGCCCCGCGACGTGGGCTTGGCCGGTGAGCATGGGAACTCGGTACCACTCGAGTTCGCTGTAGTCGATGTTGCCCTTGTTGATCGCCTGGTTGGCTAAGGTCAGTCGGGCACGCTGTGGTCCCTGCCACCAGGCGAGGTGGCTGGGGGCGTCGGCGAGTGAATCGTGGGCGGCAATGAAGCCCGCGCCGTAGACGGAGATGCCGGGAGTGTCGAGGGTTTGGCGGGCGTAGGGCGCCACTAACTCGTCGAGTCGCGATGTGGTGATCGGCCCGGTGCGCCGCGCCGCGGCGATGTCGACCGCAATGTCGAGCTGCCAGGCCTCCAGTGCATCGAGGGCGTCGGCGAAATAGTCATCGACGGCTGCGACCGCTCGAGATGCGACCGTGGTGACTTCTGCCGTCATGGCAACCTCCTCGTTGCGAGTCATGCCAGGGTGCGGATCCTGAGCGACTGGGATATACAGTACCGGGGGAGAGCCCGCGCAGTCACGACCTGGCCAGTTCCGCCTGGCGGTCGATCAGTCGGTCCATGGCATCCGCGATCGATTCCCGCACTTGGCGGGTCGCAGTAGCGGAGTCCGCGGCGGAGACGGCGTCGAGGACAGCGAGGAGTTGGCTGCGGCTGCGTTCGCGATCGGCTTCGGATGCGTCGACGAGTGCGAGGAACGGCGAGAACTCCGCCTGCAGGCGCATTTGCTCGCGAGTGAGCCTGGCCGACTGGCTGAGAGCTGAGATCTCGAGGTGCGCGTCGTCGGCCAATCGCCGCCATGTGAGCGGGTCGTTGCCGGTGTAGCGATCGAGCCGGCTGCGGATGCGCAGGACCTCGCTCGGATCGGCCCGTTGGGCGGCTAGGCCAACGCAGGCGCCCGTGACAGCGAGGTAGTGGGCGGCGAGGTCGCGGAGGGCGACCCGTGAGATATCGCGAAGGGCTCGCAGGGCGAATTCGGCGACGTTGGCAGTTTCGACGACAAAACTGCCGCCATTGCGCCCGCGTCGGGTGACGACGAGGTGACGTTCGCGCAGGGATT
>NZ_SOGK01000082.1:0-1242 GCF_004564305.1 Cryobacterium sp. TMT3-29-2 | reverse complement strand
GACAGTTTCAAGCGGTCAAGGCAACGCATGCGGTGCTGAAGACCTCATGAGGAGTCTGCCATCCCAATGTTCTCCGTGGGCGATTGTTGAGTTCTGCCACGATCTCGTCGAGTCTCGCTGTGTCGGTGAGGTTGAGATCGGTGCTCTTGGGGAGGTACTGGCGAAGCAGGCCATTGGTGTTTTCGTTCGTGCCGCGTTGCCAGGGTGAGTATGCGTCGCAGAAGAACACTGGAATCCCGGTCGCTGTTGTGAAATCAGCGTGACGGGCCATTTCGTTGCCGCGATCCCACGTCAGCGTTCGGCGCATGGGAGCGGGCAGCTTGTTGAAGGTTTCGATGAGAGCCGCGATTACGATTTCGCTCTTGGCTCCGTGTGGGAGTGGGACGGCGATTAGGGCGCGACTGTGGCGTTCAACCAGGGTCACGATGTGGGACGTGCTGTAGCGCCCGACGATCATGTCGCCCTCCCAGTGGCCTGGTGTCTTGCGGTCGTTCGCTTCGGCGGGGCGTTCCTTCAGGGGCACGAGGCCCGGTATCCGTGACCTCTTTCCGCCGGAGTCAACGCGCCGTTGCGGATGACGGCGCAGTCGCCGGGTCCTGAGCATTGCTGTCAATTCAGCTCGGAGACCGGGTTGGGCCTGCACGAAGAGTGAGGTGTAGATGGTCTCGTGAGACACCCGCATGCCCAAGTCGCCCGGGAACTCCGTGATCAGGCGCTTGGAGATCTGTTGCGGAGACCAGCAGACCTTGAGTTTGGATTCCACGTGCTCGCGCAAACGATCGTCCAAGGCAAGTTTCCCGAGTCGAGGCCGCCGGCTGCGGGCCTCTGCGAGACGTTCCGCATGAGCCGCACGGTATCCGTTTCTCCCACTGTTGCGGAGCACCTCCCGCGACACAGTGGAGACCGGGCGTCCTAACTCGGCGGCGATTGACGTCAGTGACCGACTTGCAGCGACGCCGAGGGAGATGGTCTCACGCTCGTCGAGCGACAACCGAAACGCCGACCGCGGCTTCGTCGCCCGCGGTCGGACACCACCAGACTGTTTGAGCCACAGACAGGCCGTCGACTTCGATATCCCCGCCAGCGCTGCGGACTTTCGAAGCGACGCGCCCGACGCACGCGCCGCAAAGAACGCCATGCGTTGCTCCGGTGGTTTTGGTTTCCGTCCCATTTCACTCCTCCTAAGAAGCAGATTAGGAGGTCACCGGAACCACACCCTTGCATTGACCGCTTGAAACTGTC
>NZ_SOGK01000067.1:0-1233 GCF_004564305.1 Cryobacterium sp. TMT3-29-2 | reverse complement strand
GTGTTTCCGGACAGTCCTCCTGAATTCAGGATTGGATAGACAAATGGAACACGAGAAACACAAGCACTTCAGCCCGGAGTTTCGGGCTGCCGCGGTGGCCCGCGTCGCCGAGGGCGACACATCGATCGTGAAAGTCGCCGCAGAGCTCGGGATCAACCACCGGACTCTGTGGACCTGGGTCAACGCGGCGAAGCTCTGCATCATCGATCCTGCTGGTGAGCTCACACCGCAGGCCCGGAAACGGATCCGGGATCTGGAGAAGGAAAACGCCCGGCTGCGGAGGGATCTCGACTTCGAGAAAAAAGCGAAGGCCTTCTTCCTGGAACTCGATCAAAACGACAACGATTCGAAATGATCTCCAGGTTGAAGGCCGACTTCCCCATCGCCTACCTCTGCCACCGGCTCGGAGTATCAACATCAGGGTTCTACGACTGGTCGCACCACGTCACCGCGCCCGCGCAGAGGCGGCATGAAGACCTCACCGCGCAGGTGATGATCGCGTTCGCCGATTCCCGGGGCGCGGCCGGATACCGCAAAGTCACCGCGGCCCTGAACCGGGCCCGGGTCCCGGTGAACCGCAAAACCGTCGCCGGAATCATGCACGATCTGGGATTAATCTCCCCGGCTGCAGAACGCTCCTTCAAGATCCGCTACCAGCGGGCCTCCCGACTGGCCGACCCGGTCGATCTGCTCCTGCGGGACTTCACCTCGCTGAGCGTCGGCAGGATCCTCGTCGGCGATATCACCTACATCCACACCCAGGAAGGCTGGCTCTATCTCGCCACCGTCATTGACCTGGCCTCCCGTTCCGTGCTCGGCCACGCGACCGGAGCCCGCATGACCACCCAACTCATCACCCGGGCCATGAACATGGCCCTGGAGACCGGCCACGTCAAACCAGGAACGGTTTTCCACTCCGACCACGGAGTCCAATACCGGTCGAAACGGTTCACGAAGTACTGCGGCCGCCACGGCATCATCCGCTCCATGGGCGCGAAGATGCAGTGCTGGGACAACGCCGCCGCCGAAACGTTCTTCTCCAAGCTCAAAAGCGAAAGCCTCAACTGGCAAACCTTCACGACAAGGCGCAAAGCCCGCACCGAAGTCATCGAATACGTTCACCACTTCAACAACGTTCGCCTGCACCAGACCCTCGGCTACTCAACACCCACCGAACGACTCATCAAACTCACACTCGCCGCCTAAAATGAAACCGAGGACCCCGTCCGAAAA
>NZ_SOGK01000048.1:0-1087 GCF_004564305.1 Cryobacterium sp. TMT3-29-2 | reverse complement strand
TGTACCGAGTCATGACGTTGGTGACACTCGGCTGATGGGGGTTGCTCCGATGCCGCCGTGGATTCGTTCAGTGTTGTAGTAGTTGAGCCAGGGTGCAAGAGCTGCTGTGCGGTCTTTGTTGCTGGTGAAGACTTGGCTGTAGGCCCATTCGGTGGCGAGGGTCCGATTGAGGCGTTCGACCTTGCCGTTGGTCCAGGGGCAGTGCGGTTTGATGAAGCGCTGCTCTGCGCCAAGCTGCGCGACGGCGTCCTTGAACGCGGCGGAGTTTCGGTAGGCGAAGGCGTTGTCGGAGAGGACGCGTTCGATCTTCGGGATCCCGTTCTGGGCGAAGAATTCCGCAGCTCGAAGGAGCACGCCGGCAGCGGTAATGCCCTTCTCGTCGGCGTGGATCTCGACGTAGGCGAGCCTGGTGTGGTCGTCGATCACGGCGTGGACGTAGTCGAAACCGACCCTTGTGCGGCCCTTCTTGTGGTTGTGTCTGCTCTGTTCCGGGTCGGCCCGCCAACCACCGCCGTCTGGGATGCGGCCGAGTTTTTTCACGTCAATGTGCAGGAGTTCGCCGGGTCGTTCACGTTCGTAGCGGTTGTTCGTGGCCCGCGATGCGCGGATCTGTTGCCCGGTCAGTGGGTCGCAATGCGCCAGTGGTGGGATCTGGTGGCGCACCAGGATCCGGGACACGGTTCGGGGTGAAACTCCGGTTCTCTCAGCGATGCGGAGCGGACCGGCCTTCAGCTTGCGCCTGGACGCAAGAACAATGCTTTCAAGCTCAGGGCTTGTTTTTTTCGGTGATGACCGCGGCCGGGAGGACCTCTCCCGCAATCCGGTGGGGCCCTCAGAGCGGTAGCGCGCCACCCATCGGTGAGCGCACTGGCGGGAGATTCCGAGTTCCTTCGCGACGTGAGAGACGGGCCGGTTATCCACAGTTACACGTCGAATCAGGAGCAATTTTCCATGGACAGTCAAACGCGCATTAACGTGGCTCATGAGGACCTCCGTGACTTGTGAAGACGTTAGATACCTCCACTAAGTCCGGAGGTTCTCCCTTTTCACAAGCCGCGAAGTGTCACCAACGTCCTGGCCGGGTACA
>NZ_SOGK01000009.1:0-1078 GCF_004564305.1 Cryobacterium sp. TMT3-29-2 | reverse complement strand
TTTGGGCCTGAAGTCGAGTGCGTCCGATCCTTGAGAACTCAACAGCGTGCACAATGTCAAATGCCAAAAACCTCGGCCGTAGGGCTCCTTTCTAGGGGGTACCGCGGAAGAGATTCCTTTGGAAAACATTTAAACAACAAAGCAAGTCAGTAATGATTTGTTCTGTCAGTTTCAAACTTGTGGTTGGTCCGCCTATTCCGGTGGTCAGTCACACTAGATGTGCCGTTGCCTTCGGGTTTCGTGCAATCAAACATTTACGGAGAGTTTGATCCTGGCTCAGGACGAACGCTGGCGGCGTGCTTAACACATGCAAGTCGAACGGTGATGGGGAGCTTGCTTCTCTGATCAGTGGCGAACGGGTGAGTAACACGTGAGCAATCTGCCCTTGACTCTGGGATAAGCGTTGGAAACGACGTCTAATACCGGATACGACCTTGGAAGGCATCTTCTGGGGTGGAAAGAATTTTGGTCAAGGATGAGCTCGCGGCCTATCAGCTAGTTGGTGAGGTAATGGCTCACCAAGGCGACGACGGGTAGCCGGCCTGAGAGGGTGACCGGCCACACTGGGACTGAGACACGGCCCAGACTCCTACGGGAGGCAGCAGTGGGGAATATTGCACAATGGGCGAAAGCCTGATGCAGCAACGCCGCGTGAGGGACGACGGCCTTCGGGTTGTAAACCTCTTTTAGTAGGGAAGAAGCGAAAGTGACGGTACCTGCAGAAAAAGCACCGGCTAACTACGTGCCAGCAGCCGCGGTAATACGTAGGGTGCAAGCGTTGTCCGGAATTATTGGGCGTAAAGAGCTCGTAGGCGGTTTGTCGCGTCTGCTGTGAAAACCCGAGGCTCAACCTCGGGCCTGCAGTGGGTACGGGCAGACTAGAGTGCGGTAGGGGAGATTGGAATTCCTGGTGTAGCGGTGGAATGCGCAGATATCAGGAGGAACACCAATGGCGAAGGCAGATCTCTGGGCCGTAACTGACGCTGAGGAGCGAAAGCATGGGGAGCGAACAGGATTAGATACCCTGGTAGTCCATGCCGTAAACGTTGGGAACTAGATGTGGGGACCATTCCACGGT
>NZ_SOGK01000003.1:0-1070 GCF_004564305.1 Cryobacterium sp. TMT3-29-2 | reverse complement strand
TGATTCTTGGAAAGACCGATCAAGTCTTTTCCGAAGGAGTACACGCGATGACCGCACCCCATTTTATTGACCCTGCCCGTTTCCTGTCCGAACAACTCGAGCAAGCCTCCCCGGACCTGATGCCCCAGATGCTGACCACGTTCATCAACGCGCTGATGAGCGCCGAGGCCGAAGCCGTCTGCGGCGCCGAATACGGCCAGATCTCCGCCGACCGGGTCAACTCCCGCACGGGCTACCGGCACCGGGATTTCGACACCCGCACCGGCACCCTCGACGTCGCGATCCCGAAGCTGCGCACCGGCACCTACTTCCCAGGCTGGCTCCTCGAGCGGCGTCGCCGCGCCGAGGCCGCCCTGACCAGCGTCGTGGCGACCTGCTACCTCCTCGGGGTCTCGACCAGGCGGATGGAGAAACTCGTCGAGTCCCTCGGCATCACCCGCCTGTCCAAGTCGCAGGTGTCAATCATGGCTAAGGACCGCGACGAACAGGTCGAGCAGTTCCGCACCCGACCCATCGACGCCGGCCCTTACACGTTCGTGGCCGCCGACGCCCTGGTGCTGAAGGTGCGCGAGGGCGGCCGTGTCGCCAACGTCCACGCGCTCCTCGCGACGGGCGTAAACAAGGACGGGCACCGCGAGATCCTGGGCCTGCAGGTTACCAGCGCCGAAGACGGTGCCGGCTGGCTCGGCTTCTTCCGCGACCTGACCGCACGCGGCCTCACCGGCGTGAAATTCGTCACGAGCGACGCTCACGCCGGCCTCGTGGCCGCCATCGGGGCGACCCTGCCCGGCGCCACCTGGCAGTGCTGCCGCACCCACTACGCCGCGAACCTGATGTCCGCGGCCCCGAAGTCCAGCTGGCCGTGGGTGAAGACCCTGCTCCACTTGCGTCTACGACCAGCCCGACGCGGACGCCGTCCACGCACAGTTCGACCGAGTCCTGAACGCCCTGGAGGAGAAGCTCCCCGCAGTCGCCACCCACCTCGAGGCGGCCCGGGCGGACGTGCTCGCGTTCACCGGGTTCCCGAAGGAGATCTGGCGTCAGCTCTGGTCCAACAACCCACAGGAACG